>JAFGEC010000075.1 GCA_016931775.1 Candidatus Zhuqueibacterota bacterium
ACAAATATTAGTTATGAGATGCTTGCACGAATATGTTCCGGGAAAAAAGTAATACTGGTAACAGCAACACCGCTGAATAACACACCCTTTGATATTTTAACGCAGGTCAAATTATTCCAAAAAGGGAAAAACAGCACCATTCCGGGTATTAAAGATCTGGATTACTTTTTTTCCAATTTGCAGAAACCGCTTAAAAAATTAGACCGCCAGAAAGACTATGAAAAATATATGGAATTGGTTAAAGAAAATTCGCGGCAAATTCGTGAAAGGGTATTGAAACACATTATGGTCAGACGAACTCGCAATGAGATCGTTAATTATTTCAGTTCTGATTTAAAAGTCCGGGGTTTAAAATTTCCCGATGTGGCGGCGCCCGTTCCGGTGTTTTATGAGTTGGATAATCATCTTGATAAAATATTTTTCGACACGATCAAACTTATAACAAATAAAAATACATTTACCTACGCCCGTTACACTCCGCTGTTATATCTGAAAGAAGAACTTTCAGAATTTGATAAAACTTCCCAGCGCAATATGGGGCGTTTTATGAAAGGGCTTTTAGTCAAACGTCTGGAAAGTAGTTTTTACGCATTTAAAAATTCCCTGAACAGGTTTATTATATCGTATGAAAATTTCATAAAAGCGTATGAAAAGGGCTCGGTATATTTCAGTAAAAAATACTGGAATCGGGTAGTCGAATTTTTTCTGACTGATGATTTTGATGCGATTCAGAAATTGATTGATGATGAAAAGGCTGAAGAATATCCGTCATCGGCTTTTGTTGATGGTTTAAAAAAAGACCTGCAAACAGATCTGAAAACACTCAATAAAATCAAATCCTGGTGGGATCAAATTGACTATGATCCCAAATTGGAAAAATTCATGCATGAATTGAAAAGCGCAGATCAATTAAAGAAAAACAAGCTCATCATTTTTACCGAATCCAAAGAGACTGCTGAATACCTGTTTGAAAACCTTAACAAAAACTTAAATGAATCGCCGATTTTATTTCATGGCGGTTCGAGTCAAGCCGATTTGAATACGGTCCTTTCCAATTTTGACGCTAAAGCCCGCCATAAAAAAGATGACCACCGGATTCTAATTACCACAGAAATACTTTCCGAAGGCATCAACCTGCACCGTTCCAATGTGGTTGTAAATTATGATATTCCCTGGAATCCAACCCGGATGATCCAGCGGGTTGGTCGCATCAATCGGGTTGACACACCTTTCGATAAAATTTATACGTTCAACTTTTTCCCGACAGAACAATCCAATGATCTGATCAAACTCAAAGAATCAGCCATTGCTAAGATTAACTATTTCATTGAAATGCTGGGGAATGACGCCAAACTGCTTACCGATGGGGAAGAGATCAAATCGTTCGAACTCTTCAACAAATTGACCTCCAAAGAATTTATCACCGGTGAAGATGAAGAAGACGATAGCGAACTGAAATACCTGAATGTGATCACCGAAATTCGTGACAATAACGAGAGTTTGTTCTCGAAAATCAAACACCTGCCTAAAAAAGCGCGATCATCCCGATTAATTGAAGATCCTGTAAAACTTGAAACCAATTCGTTGCTTACCTACTTCCGCAAAGGCAAATTGGAAAAATTCTATCTTGCAAATGAATCCATGGCAACGGAACTGGACTTTATTACCTCCGCCAAATTATTTGAAGCAACGCCCAAAACCAAACGACAGAAAATCCTGAATAACTATCATGCCCTGCTTGAAAAAAATAAAGCAGGATTAATAAACAATCTGACTGAAGAAGAAATTCAGGAAGCGACCAGTAATCGCGGCCGGGATAATGCCATTCGGATTTTGAAAATTCTTAAATCCAAAGAAATCCGTAAATATGATGGCTTTACTGAACTCGACGATGTCTATATTAAAGGTGTGATTAAATTACTTGAAGACGGCGTATTGCCGAAATCGGTTACCAAACGAATCTTTGGGGAAGTAAAAGACCTTGAGCATCCCCCTAAAATAATTGGCGCCATTAAACGCAATCTACCGGATGAATTTTTTAAGGGCAATTCCATTTCGCATGATAATATTATGGAAAATCCCAGTGAAGTGATTTTATCCGAGTGTTTTGTCAAATGACCGAAGCAAAATTAAAAAAGATACTAGCTACCGGTGAAGGCATTGGAATTGAATTTAAGAAATCGCAAAACGCCTTACCGGAAAATGTATTTGAATCCGTTTGCGCATTTTTAAACCGGATTGGCGGGGACTTACTGCTGGGTGTAAAAGATTCCGGTATTGTTGTCGGGATTGAACCGGAAAAAGTTGAGTCAATTAAAACCGATCTGGTCAACCTGTCCAATAATCCCAATAAACTTGATCCGCCCTTTATGATCTTTCCCGAAGTGTTCACCCTTGAAGGTAAAAAAGTCATTTACGCTCGTGTGCCGCAAAGTTCGCAGGTGCACCGCTCGGGTAAATACATTTTTGACCGCAATGCCGACGGCGATTTTAAGGTGACTTCCAGCGCCGCCATCAGCCGCCTGTACCAGAGGAAAAGCGCCTATTTTAGTGAAAATAAAATCTATCCTTTTCTGCAATTTACCGATTTTAATGAGAGCGTATTTCGTAAGGTCAGGAACTTAATTCAAAGCCACCGTCCCGATCATCCCTGGCTGACAATCTCAAATGATGAACTTTTAAAAAGTGCAGGTTTATACCGGCGTGATTTTGAAACGGGCAAAGCCGGATACACGTTGGCCGCCGCTTTGCTTTTTGCCAAAGATGACGTTTTACAGCAAATTGTACCGGCCTATAAAACCGATGCTTTGTTAAGATTGAAAGACCTGGATCACTACGATGACCGCCGGGAAATAAGGACCAACCTGATTGATGCTTACGATGAAATTATGCTGTTTATCCGCGCACATCTTCCTGATAAGTTTTACATGGAAGGTGATATTCGGGTAGATCTGCGGGAAAAGATTTTCCGGGAAGTGGTGGCTAATATCCTTATTCACCGGGAATACACCAATGCCTTTCCGGCGCGCTTGATTATTCAGCGCGATTCAGTCATAACCGAAAACGCCAACAACCCAGTCGGACACGGCCCGATCGATCCCGATAATTTTAATCCGCATCCAAAAAACCCGGCTATCGTTAAATTCTTCCAGCAACTGGGGCGCGCCGAAGAGTTGGGCTCAGGGATTCGCAACATTAAAAAATATTTACCGCTTTACGGCAATAATGCTCAATTCGAATTCATTGAACATGACAATTTTAAGACTGTTTTAACTATTCCTGAAATTTACACCGAACTCCGCGAAATAAGTTCGGAGATAACGTCGGGGAAAATGTCGGGGAAAACGTCGGGGAAAATTATTCAACTGATATTGAAGAACAAATTTATAACTATTCCGGAAATGGCAAAAGAAATTGGGGTTACCGAACGAACCATTGAACGGAATATTCAGTCTTTGCAACGGCAACAAATTTTAAAACGAGTTGGTCCGGCCAAAGGCGGTCACTGGGAAATCATCAAACAGGAATGATCAATGAAACTATATGAAGCCATAGAACTGATCAAAGATGTGTTTGAACATGCTTTTGATAAAGACCGATATACCCGGTTAATAAAAAACCTGCTCAAAAATATCGAAGAAAAAACTTTCACCTATCAGGGTAACATTATCCCCAATGCCTTTGAAAATTATATCCGCAAAATGGAACGGATTGGCAAGTTTGAAGATGAAGAAGGCAATAGTATTGATATTCTGATTGTGGAACTGCGGCGCGAACATTCCATCGAATACGCCCGCAGTGCCCAGCGCAATTTTGTGCGCTGGTATTTAAACGGTTCCCGCGGCGGACAGATGAAAGATGCGGCGCTGGTAGCCTTCCACAGTGAAAAATCCAGCGAATGGCGTTTTTCGCTGATCAAAATGCAGTACAGCCTGGAAACGAAAAAGGATGAATTCACCCCCGCCAAACGCTTTTCCTTTCTGGTGGGTGAAAAAGGTAAAAGCCACACCGCCCAGCGGCAATTGGTAAAATTACTGCAAAGCAATGACATCCCCCGGCTGTCTGATCTGGAAGAAGCTTTTAACATCGAAACCGTCACCAAAGAGTTTTTCCTTAAATACCGCGGGCTTTTCCTGCGCACCAAGGAAGCATTGGACAGGATTGTTAAAAACGATCCGAAAATTAAAGCCGATTTCGAAGCCATGAGCGTGGACACGGTCAACTTTGCCAAGAAACTGATGGG
>JAFGEC010000562.1 GCA_016931775.1 Candidatus Zhuqueibacterota bacterium
ATACTGACCAGATTGGGTGGGGCTTTAAAACAAACGTTAACACGCGATTTTCCAACGCCCTATTCCGATGACCCGGATACGGAAAAGCTTGAAAAATTAAAATTTGAAGTCGGTGTTGAATCCGTAACCGATGTCAATCTGGCATTATCCCAAACAACCGGCCTCAAATCAAAATTGGAATTGTTCTCGGCGCTGGAAGGTCTGAAAGATGTTGATGTAAACTGGGATAACCTGATCAGCGCCAAAATTTCAAAATATTTTAACGTCAATTTCAATTTAAAACTATTTTACGATCGCGATATCTCATCCAAACGTCAGATTAAACAGGCACTGGCGTTGGGACTGAGTTATAACTTTTTATAAGCCCGGAGAATACAAATTAAAATCGGGAGCCCTTATGCTTCGGCGAGCGTGTTTTTTACTGGTGTTTGTTTGCTTATTTCTTGGCGGTGCCAAACCGGTTTTGTCAGCAGATAGCGGTATTAAGGTGGCCTGTACATTATCCGGCAAGTTACTGTTCAGTTTTGGATACACTCACGCCGTTGCTGCCGGTACGGCACTGGAAGTCAGTGTGTTCACCGGAATCAGTGGAAAACCATTTGGGCTCTATCTGGGCGCTCTACAGGATATAACACCTGAAAAACGGTGGGCGCCCTACGCCGGATTGGGATTATCCGTACTTGTCAATCGGCGCGGGAAACAGCATTATTTACCATTCGTGCGGGCCACTGCCGGATTTGCCTATAGACCGCATAAAAAGCTATCCAACAATGCCGAAGTATGGATCGCATTTTTACCGGCGTCGAAAAAAGTGCGTCCGGTAGGAATCGGAATCGGACACGTGGCCGGATTTTAGCTTCGACGATTCGATAGATTGTATCGGCGTATGTTTTTTCCTCTGGTATGGCGGACGAGCCTGAGAGTATTGTATCCTCTCACAAATGCGTACACGGTTCCGTCATTTCATGCATTTTTCTTGCGTACTGTCGTTCCCCTTTTTTAATTCTTGCAATTGACCGCAGAATGCAATAAATTTATATCAGTAAACGCATTTGATATCGGGGATGTAAGACAAAAACAACCAAACATTTCGGTTTTCCTGAATCAAAATCTTATTAAAAGCAGGAGTATTGTTTCTGTTATGAGATCCATTTTTAGACTATGCTTTATTTTCATTTATTTTTTAATATTCATAAGCAGACCGGCATTTTGTCATGTCTGGTTGGTTACATCCACAGCACTTGAAGGCGAGGGTTCTTTGGACTGGGCGATCCGGCAAGCCCAGCAGCACAGTGGGGCGGATACCGTTCAATTTGCCATTCCCCTCTCGGATCCAAACTATAAAGAGGACCGCGGTGTCTGGGAAATCAGAATGTACGCGCCTTTTACCGATTTTATCGATGACTATACGTTTATCGACGGTGCCAGTCAGGGCCGTAATATGGGTGAAACCAATCCCGATGGGCTCGAGATCGTGCTCACGGGGCCCTTTCCTTATCCCGGAGAAGTCCCGCCGTTTATGATTCGTTCAGCATACAACAAGGTGAGCGGTTTAACAATGAACCGGTTCCGTTCGGAACATATTTATATCGTCGGAGAGAATGCCCATGATAACGTCGTCCAGAACTGCTATATCGGTACGGACGAAGACGGTATGAAAGGCAAGCCCAACAAGTGGAACACCGGCATACAAATCCGCGAAGGCGCACATCACAACCTGGTCGGCGGCCGGAATAACGGAGAGAGAAATATTCTCGGCAGTTTCTGGTATGAAGCCATCGAGTTTGCCGCCGGAGCGCATCACAACCGAGTTTTGGGCAACTATATCGGCGTTGACAAAACGGGGACGGGTGTGATCGGTGTCGGCTGGAATGAGTATTATAACACACCCTATGTGGAGGGTAAACGAATCGACAGCCTTTATTCCGCGATTTATATCCGTTTCGACAGTTATGCCAATGAAATCGGCGGTGTTTTGCCGGGAGAAGGTAATGTGATCTGTGCCGCAGGACGGTCCGGTGTCGATATCAGGAACAAAGATACAGATAACAATAGCATTCGAGGTAATTATATCGGCGTCGGTGCGGACGGTGAAACCGTGATCCCCAACAATGAATTTGGTGTTGCTGTTTGGCTGGGTAATCAAACCGGAGGACCCGCCGGGACAATAATCGGCGGTACGCAGGCAGGAGCCGGCAATGTCATTTCCGGCAATTATAACAACGGCATCCATATTCGAGGTTATTGCCCCAACACAATCATTCAGGGCAATAAAATCGGCACCAACGCGAACGGTACACGGCTGATCGCCAACGGAAAAAACGGCATTTATCTGGGTGCGGGCTTTTATGATGATTTTCCGGCCCATACCACCATCGGTCCGGGAAATGTTCTTATCGCCAGTGCTCCTGATTTAGAAGAAGAATCTTATGGTAGCCTGAGATGTGAGGGCGCCGGAACCAGTTACAATACTATCACCGGTAATTATATCGGCTCAAACAAAAGCGGCAGTATCTTTTCTGCCCACAATTCCGGTATCCTTTTGCTCAATGGTGCGCATCACAACACCATTGGACCGGATAATGTCATTGCCAAAAATAAAAAACATGGTATCCATATCCGCAGCAATGGCGCTATTGCCAACACCATCACCCGTAATTCCATTTATGGGAATGCTCAAAAGGCGATTTTACTTGAAGCGGGTGCCAATGCGGATTTACCCATGCCGATTATCTTTTCAGCGGAGAGCGGTTCCATTTCCGGAGTGACCCTGCCCAATAGCAAAGTCGAATTATTTGCCGATGATCTGCACCAGGCGCGGCTGTTTCTGGGCAGTGTTAAAACGGGCTCAAACGGCAGTTTCCGGTGGTCCAGTAACCTGGATCAGGGTTTTGTTACCGCCACCGTGACCGATAACACCGGCAATACCTCCGAATTAGCCGCCAGCCGGCCGTTGCCTGTGGAATTATCGGCTTTTGAGGTGTTTCTCGAACATTCCCGCATACATCTGCAATGGACCACCATGACGGAAAGCAACAATCTTGGTTTTTATATTGAAAGAAAACAACCCGGCGGAGAGTTTGAGGAGATCGGATTTGTACCGGGAGCCGGTACATCGAATTCGTTGTTGACTTATCATTTCTACGACGATCTGCAGAAGGATTCGTGTGTTTTTTATCGCTTACGGCAGGTCGATTTTGACGGTACTTTGGTGTATTCAGATGAAGTAAAACTCCAGCTTGCTCAACCGGGCCGATTTACCCTCAGCCCTGCGTGGCCCAATCCGTTTAACGGCAACACCACGGTGCGCTTCACGGTTCCGCAACCAGACAGGGTGGATATTTTGGTGTTTAACATCAGAGGTGAGCAGGTCAGGATGCTGACCCGGAATTTATTTCCGGCCGGTGAATATCAGGTACAATGGGATGGCCGTGATGATAAGGACCGTCAGGTCGGCAGCGGTGTATATTTTATACGCATGACGTCCGGACTGGGGGGAATTCAGCTTTTTACCAAGGTGTTTTACCTTCGTTAAGATTTAATAAAAATTTCTGCTCTCACCGGCGAAATACAAGTTGAAAATAACACGAAAATTCGGATAAAAGGGCCGTATTGTTTAATTTTTACTCTGCCTACTTGACTTTAATTATATTATTTTATATGTTAAAATGTTACGACTCGATGAATGAATATACAGGAAACAATTAGAATTGGGACTCATGTCGTAACGTCCATTTGCTCATCATTTCTATGATTTTAGGATGAATTTACGGTGGAAACAGCCGTCGAGCTGTATCCCGTCAGCAAAGACGCGCTTCTAGGGACCAACAGACTTTTTGACCTCATTTCCATTTATATCCGAACCGGTCGTTACGACGATGCGCTGGATCAAATGACCTATCTGCTTTCTATCCGTAGTTCGTATTCCGTGCATTATTACCGTTTGACACCCACAATGGATGCTCTTCGTGAGCATCCCCGGTTTCAGAGGTTAACGCAAAGATATATGGGAGAGTGAATGAATTTTAGAACGCACTTTATGTCTATCAATTCCTCATTTATAATGATTTACTGTTGGTAGATGTTCAGGTAGAGTTTAAAAGCCATATGTATGATTTGGAAGAGATTTTATTTTTTATCTGAAAGGGAAATTGGGAGGATTTAAAATGACTCATATAATGTCAAAAAATCACCGTCTACGGATTATTTTTCTCCTCATTGCTACCATATTCATGTGTAGATGTCGGCCTGATGGCAAGAAAAACGCGGACAGGATTTCCGAATTCGGCAAATACAAAGGTTTCTCGGAAGAAAAATACAATGGCTGGAAACGCACATCAAAATACATTGCGATGGATGATGGGGTCAAACTTGCCTGTGATGTTATACGCCCCCAAAAGGATGGACTCGTTGAATCTGTCCCGCTACCGGCTGTTTGGACGTATTACCGTTATCACCGGGCCAGGGAAAATGATGGTAAGGTGCTGTCACTTGTGGATCGTCTGCCGTCCTTGCAGACATTAATAAAACATGGATATGTTATTGTCGTTGTGGATGCCCGGGGAACCGGCGCATCATTCGGCAATGCAAGCAATGGGCCCTATACGTTACGGGTTGCAAGAGATACCTACCAATGTACCGAATGGATTGCCGGGCAGGTATGGTGTGACGGCAATGTGGGAATGTCCGGCCATTCCTATTCCGGTATCATGCAGTTTTTGGCCTCTGCTCAGGCACCCCCGCATCTCAAGGCGGTTTTTCCGTCCGGGGCCAGTTTTGATACTTATGAGACTATTTACCCCGGTGGCGTTTTTATGGAAGATTTTGCCAGAGAGATAAATCAATCCTTGCTATACTGGGACATTGAGGCGGATGCCGTTCCGGTGGATAGCGACAGTAACGGACAGCTGTTAAAGAAAGCGAGGCTGGAACATCGGAAAAATGCCGATCCGTACGACTTTTTTAAGGCATTGCCTTATCGAGACAGCCGGTACAACGACTACCCGTTTTGGTTGCGGGGAAATCCCATGATTTATTTAAATGCTTGTAATGAAAATAAAATACCGGTATATCAATGGATTGGCTGGAAGGATTTTCTCATACGAGATGCTTTTCAGTGGTATGTGAATTTAAAAAGTCCAAAGAAACTAACGGTAGGCTGGTGGTCACACGACATAAGAAGGTCCTATGAGCTGCTTGCTATTGAACAATTAAGATGGTTCGACTACTGGCTGAAAGGGATAAACAATGGAATTATGGAAGAGTCGCCGGTTTTTTACACCTTTGCTGACGACAGTTCAACCTGGAATCAGGCAAAAAAATGGCCGCTTCCGGCGGCACAATACAGGGAATTTTATTTTGCCAGCTCAGATTCGGTCGATCCTCAGGCAGATCGTAAGTTTCTGCTTTCAGAAAAATCGGATCAGGGAGAAGGATGGAAAACCGAAATCCCATTTACCGATTCTCATGAATTGGTATTTACCACAATACCGCTGGAACAGGATTTGTATGTTGTCGGACATCCGGTTGTTACTTTGAATCTTACAACGATTGCAAAAGATCTTGATATATACATTGATTTGTATGAAACAGATGAATCGAAAAATAAAAGCCAGGTCACAAATGGAATTCTCCGTGCTTCTCACCGCGGAACTTCAACACCAACGTTTAACAATATGGAATTACCCTATCAAAGTCATTTTGGGAAAAATATTAAATTTTTAACCAGCGAGGAATCCGTCGACATGATTTTTGATTTATTACCCGTTGCTCAATGTTTTGAGGCCGGTCATTGCTTGAGTGTATCGGTAAAGTATGAAAATATCATATTGCCGGAAGGCCTTCCGGCTGAACGGTTAAATAATGCAGTATCTGGAATGAATTTGTCAAAGTCGAAAATTGTCATACCGGTATTAAAACCTTAAAGTTTAAAAACAGGTAAAATGATCGATACCATATGCTTTTTGTCGGCTGAAAAATTTAAGTACTTTTCTTATCCGTGCTCTTTAATGTATATGTCGTTATTTATTAGCACTTTTCGAGGGGTTAAGTAGAAATCTGATCAGATGAATAAAAACAGCCAATTGTTATGTATTAAAGGATTATTTATATCAAAAATTCTATTTTGATTCCCCTACCGTCGTCTTTTGCAGTTTCATAGACCATGTATAAAATGCATCCAGGTTCATCTTTTTTATATAACACATACCATGCGAAGCCCGCAGTCTCGGGTGTTCATTTTCATTAAAATATTTTCTTCCCAACACTGTTTTCATGTCCAGGTACTGCTCCACCATAATTTTTGTGGCCAGCCGTGAAAAAGGGCCGTCCAGTTCATAACTGGGAAAGGAAGCGGTTCGTTGCGATCCGAAACACTTGTCGAAGGCGTTTTCCAGCACGGCAATCGAGTTCAGGGAAACGGGCACCAAAATGTCAGCCTCCGACGGGTGGAACCGGTACCAGACATTTCTGTATCCCCAAACCTGGATGTCGTGATTTCCCGTGTCTTTTTCGTATTGCCTGAGTGCGTGAGACATGATCTGCAGCACTTTGTAGTGGGTGTCCGGCCCTGAACCCTCAGGATCCAGCGCAACGGTGACGATGGTGGGCCGGGTTTTGTACAAAAGTTCAAGAACCGGTTTGACGTCCCGGTCTTCATTGGGTTGTTCGGTAAAAATTTCACCTTTGTAGAAACCGAGCCGCAGGTGTTTGACGTTTTCGCTGTTGAATCCCAGGTAGCCCCACAGCAGATCGGCTTCCCATTCGCGCATCATACCTTTGAGCTGCTGGATGTAGGGCAGGTCTTTTTTGCCCGGATACTGGGTGGTAAAATACATGATCAGTTCGGATATTCTGTTTTTCAGTTGCTCGGGACTTTTTTCCTCAAAGATCGAAATCAAATTGCGCAGCAACCGTCGCGCTTCTCCCTCCTGGCGCATGGTAAGACTGTGCCCCGCTACACCATCCAAATATTGATATATGTCCCTGTTGCGCGCCAGTGTGTTGCCGGCATCAAAATAACCTTCTCTCAGCAAATGGATAAAATAGGGCGTTTCGATATGCTTCTGCAAATTTTCCAATTGATTGCGGGCATAGGAGTTTGTGACGGCATTAAATCCACTGGTCATATAGTTAAAATAATGTTTGTTTTTCGGTGTGCGAACCAGATGTATGATATAAGCCCAATACCCCAGCATAATATCATCATGATGCGGTGCGGTGTGGAAAAATGTGTGATCCTCGATGGTTTCCATGCCCAAGTTTAATTTTTCAACAAGATTGTCGTGAACCTGTTTTACCAGTGATTCCGGTTTTTTTCGCGTTGTTTTTAATATCCATTGGGAACAACGTTCACTGTTAAAATCCTCTTTGTTCAAATCTTCGATACGCTTTTGTTTTTGCAGTGCCAGATTGATAATGACCTTTTCGGTTAATCCTTGAAAATTTCCCTGTTTCAGGTCCTCGAAGGTACGCTCTTTTAACCGTGAAGCCGCCCCTTTGGTGAGGTAAAACCGGGCGTTTTTAAGTTTTTGCAGTGCCGTTGCCGGATACAGGTTGCATGGCGGTTCTTCGATGGCCTGTTTGACGACCTTTGCCTTGGCTTCGCCCGCGGCAATGATGATGGCAACAGCGTCACGGTTATAGGTGATGCTGGACAAACCGATTGTAATCACCATTCGATTGCGCGCCACTTCGATGCCGCCCAGGTCGGTGGCTGCCGCGGCCTGGGTTTCGTAATTGGTCTGAGTAAGGCGCGTGGTTGAGTAAATGTCCGATCCCTTCACATTAAAGCCGATGTGCCCGTCCGGGCCGATTCCGCCCAGGAAAAAACCTATACCGCCCATATCGCGTATCTTGGTTTCATATTCCGTACAATACTGATCCACTCTCTCGATCGCCTGTTTTTGCAAACGTTCGCGGCGTGTTTTACCATAACGCGTTCGCAATGACAGATCGACAAAATCGCCGCTGAATATATCATTCGGTGTTTTCCCTTCCGGCATACCGGTTAACCATGCATCGATGAGCAATGCTTTTGCCGGATTCAGCCCAAAATCCCGGATATAATAACGGTTGATGTAATGGTGAAAACTGTTATGCTGCAGCGGGTCGATTGGGTAAAATTCGTCGATCTGGACAAAATATAACGATCCCATGTCTGGGCTGATTCCCGGATCCACCTGATAGTGCTCCAGCTCCCTCCGGGTAACGGTTGAATTCCATGAGGTCAGGTATTCCTTGATCCAAAAAATAAAGTGTTCCGGCGTTTTACCTGTGGGCAACGCGACAACACCGCCGGGATTCTGCTGTACCCACTCCAGAAAGCGCAGGGCGGTCAATTTACCGAGTATGGGAAAATTGTCCACTTCGATCACAGCGGTTTTTTCAACCGGGGGGTATATCGGTTTACGTCCGCTTTTTTGTAAAAACACCTCTTCAACCCGCGA
>JAFGEC010000563.1 GCA_016931775.1 Candidatus Zhuqueibacterota bacterium
ACAACGTGTGCACCGGCGGACAAACGTCCGTTCACCAGTGTACGCACCAGCTCGCCGCGAACGTTGTATATCTGCAGACTCGTCTCACCTGTTTTATCCAGAGAAAATTCGATATTTGTGGTCGGATTAAACGGATTGGGGTAATTGGCAAACAGCTTGAAGGCCTGCGGTTGGTCGGTTTTCAGATTATCGACCGCGGTGGGTGATACAATCCGAATCCGGTCGAGATAAATCTCCGTATCCGGTTGTTCGGCCGTTTCAGACACGAATTGCAATCTTTGCACCACCGACCAATCCGGCATACCCAGGCCGCCGTTATACCATGTCCGGTCATCCGAATCCCACGCCCCCTGGTCCACCATAGCCGTTAACGCAATCGTCACTCGCTGCCAGTCACCGTCAAAAGGCACAACGGTATTGTCCACATGATAGTTCATGCGCCACGGTCTGTCTTCCAAATCCTCATTCGTGTCCTCAAAACGGGCCTCGATATGTCCGGTCTCATCGTCGCAGCGTATCCAGAAATCCAGTAAATACCCGTCTTCGGCAAGGATAGACAAATCGAGAAACAACGGAAAAAAGAAATCCACCGCATTCCATTGTCCGGGATAAAAAATGCCCAGACAATATTTCCCGGAAATCGGATCATCCTGCACGAAAAAGTCCGGTTCGCCGTCTCCCAGCCACCATCCGACCTGGGCCCAGGGTGTTATTTCTTCGTCAAAGATCATGAATCCCTCTTCCAGCGGATCCGGATTGTACATGGTAATCTCCGGCGTCGTTAAACCGAGCGCCTCGACGATCTGGCCGTTTAAATCATATGGAAAGGCGCTGAACTGCATCCACAAATCGGGATCCTGATTGTAATCGAAAAACGGCCCAAAATTTCCGCGGTAACCGGACAGGCACCAGCCGACATTTTTTTCCTCCAGATAGGTCCGTACCGCCTCCAGCCAGGCCACGCGGTACTTTTCAATCACATACCAGCCCATTCCCTTGCCGGAATTATAGTTCGTACCGGACGTCGTTCCAAAACTGGAGCAATAAACCTGCACACCTTTTGTCGTGGCAAAATTAATTGCAAGATCCAGGCGTTGTTTCACCCAATCCACTGTTCCCTGGGTCGAATAGGCGTTGTAGGCTGCTTCTGCAGCCGTTCCGGCATCGCCGGCGTCCATACTCGGCATGCTTCCGGCATCCTGAGGAAAAGGCACATCGATGGTATTGAATGTGGTATCCCGGTAGCTGGTTCCCTGACTGGTAAACAGCGGGGGATCAAAAAACTCAAAGGTGTACAGGATGTTCTCATCGGCATTTTTAGCAAGTGCAGTGACTTGATCGATAGAGTAGGAGTCGATGGCTCCGATGATAATGGTGTGATTTGTGTCGACCTCGCGAATGGCTTTAACGATGGCATCGGCAGCTGCATTCCAATTCGCAGCATCGATGGCGTCTTCAGGGCCGTCCAGAATTTCATAGGCAACCACATCTCCTTTTGCCGCGTAGCGTGTCGCGATGTACTTCCAGGCCGTACCCAGCTGATCGGCAATGGACTCCCAATTGGCGTTGGCAATGTCACCGGCGGTATTCACGATGACCACTTTTAATCCGGCAGACTCCGCCCAGCTGATGGCTTTATCCAGACAACTCAGTTGGATGTCGCTGATTTGATAGTCAGGAGACGAGAAATGGGAGGTAATAAAATTAACAGGAATTCTGACGTGGTCACAGCCAAGGGCTTTTAATCCTTCAAATTCCTCCTGTGTATAACGGGTGGTTTGAATGTAGTAAGCTTCATCCTGATTGAGCCAGTCGCCCAGGGTAAAGCCTTTGTTCAGGGTCGTTGCGGCAAATGCCGAAGACAGGAAGTAGAGAGATACAAAAACAATCAAAAAATACTTTTGATTCATACCGGCCTCCTTCAATTTTTTAGGGGATTAGAGTTTTAAAAAGATGTCACCTCCTTTCCGATGATCTTTATAGGAATATATAAAAACAACCCAGTCAACGCAAGAGGAAAAAAAATATTTCAATCCGGATATTGAAATGTGCATTTATTTGTCCAATGATAGTTCAGCAAATTCAAAATTTCCTGATGGAAGCAGTTTTATCTAATCCGTGGCGAGTCGCGTAAATCCGTAGCTGTTTTTAATATCAAAATGGAAAGTTTCAACATTCAACCAGTTATTATGAACTATAAACCTGAAACACTCACGTCCCGTTGTCGTATAAAAATGATAAACTCAATTCAAACGTCAAGTCACCATCACTCAATTCCCCAATTTCCTGAAGCGGAGATGCAATGCTGAGAAGCTATGTGACAATAACAACAAGATACCTGCTGAGAAACAAGCTCTACTCATTTTTGAACATACTGGGGCTTACCCTCGGCTTCACGGCCGGTATACTCATCCTGCATTTTGTTCACTACGAAAAAAGTTACGACACATTTTATCCAGACGCCGACCGGATTTACCGCTTGCGTGTTGAACGTCTTTGGGAAAACGGTGAGGGTGTTCGCTTTTCCTCGTGTGCCCCACCCGCGGCGCCGGTCATCCGTGATCAGTTTTCCCAGGTTGAAAAAATCGGCCGGATATGCAGATATCAAGCGGTTATATCTACCGGAGAGAAAAGTTATCTGGAGGAACGTATGTATTTCGCCGAACCGGAATTTCTTGACATTCTGCCGGTGGCTTTTTTACAGGGCAAAGCCGGCGGTACACTCGGTGAGCCCGGAAACGCTTTTATTTCTGCAGCCACAGCGATAAAATATTTCGGTCACATTCAGGTTCTTGGCAAAACTTTTCGTGTGGATGACAAAATCCCATTTCAGATCGCCGGTGTGTTTCAGGATATCCCACATAACAGCCATTTAAAATATGACATACTCCTCTCTTTTCCCAGCATAGAAAACCTCTACGGCCCGGATGTACTGGAAGCCTGGGGACATACCGGTTTCCACACCTACCTTCGCCTGAAACCGGAAACGGATCTGAATTCGTTTAAAACACAACTGGATGAAATGCTGCAACGGGAAACGGAACAGTTTATAAAACTATACAATATCAAATTTTATCTGCCCATGCAGCCTCTGACCGAAATACATTTGACTTCTCATTTTATGCAGGAATACGAAGTGAACGGTAGTTTTTCGACCGTAAACATTTTATTTTATGTCGCCATTTTTATCCTCGTCATCGCCTGGATCAACTATATCAATCTGTCGACCGCTTTCGCGTTAAACCGTGCCAAAGAAATCGGTTTGCGAAAAACAATCGGTGCTTCCAGGCCGGGACTGATATTGCAATTCCTGATAGAAGTAACGATAATCAACCTGATCGCCTTTATACTCACCATTTTGGTTTCCGGTTTGTCCCTTCCCCTTTTCAGCCGTTTAACCGCAATTCCGGTACCCCATATGATATGGCAACTCGGATGGTTCTGGCGGGCAGGTCCTGCACTATTAGCGGTGGGTATTCTGATATCCGGAGTTTATCCCATTGCCGTCCTCACCTCATATAAACCGGTTACGGTACTCAAGGGTAACTTTTTACGTTCACAAAAGGGCCTGGTGCTGCGCAAGGGATTGGTCGTTTTTCAGTTTATAATGGCGTTTTTTATGGCGGGCGGCACCCTGGCGATTTATCAACAGATATCTTTTATGCGTCGTCAAAACCTGGGATTTTTAAAGGAGAATATCCTGGTTATCAAGGCGCCGCGAGTGAGAGACGAACACTACGGCGAAAAATTTACGGCTCTTGTGCAGGAATTTTTACAGCACCCCGGAATCGAATCGGTTTGCCACGTGACCGAAGTACCCGGCCGTCCCATTTACTGGGATGCCGGTGCGATTTGCCGGGCCGGTGAGGATCCCGAAAAAGGTAACAATTACCTCATACTGGGCATAGATGAAAATTTTGTCGATGTATTCGGACTCGAGATAAAATACGGCAGAAATTTCTCCACAAATTTTGGCACGGACAGTGAAAACCTATTGATGAACGAAACCGCCTTAAAGGTTATGGGTTTTTCGGATCCCGGATCGGCCGTCGGCCGGCAGGTGGATTATTGGGGACAACTTTTTACCATCGTGGGGGTATTAAAAGACTATCATCAACAGTTTCTAAAACAGGACTTTTCCCCGCAGATTTTCCGCTATTTGCCGAACGGCCGCGGTTTACGGGGACATTTTGCAGTAAAACTTGATCCCCAAAATATACCGGCGATATTGGACATGATGAGGGAAAAATATCTGACATTTTTCCCGGGAAATCCGTTTGATTTTTTCTTTCTGGACGAATATTACGATCAACAGTACAAGGCCGACAATTTAATAGGAAGAATATTTGCTCTGTTCGCCGGACTCTCCATGGCGATTACGGCGCTGGGTATTTTCGGATTGTCCGCTTTCTCCACGGCACAACGTACAAAGGAAATCGGCATTCGCAAGGTTCTGGGCGCCAATATTGTCAAAATTTTGACGTTGCTGACACGGGACATTTTGGCCCTGCTTTTGACCGCATTTGTGATAACGGTTCCCCTGTTTATATGGGGCATACGCAGGTGGCTGCAGAGCTATGCCTTTCCGATGCCGTTTAATCCGTTGTTGCTGTTTATTCCATTATGTTTTATTGCCGTGATAACGCTGGCGACTGTGAGCTATTGCACCGTAAAATCCGCACGGGCCCATCCTATTGATATATTAAGGTATGAATAAAAGAAGATTAAGAAACGATTGATAAATATCCGCCGTCATCCGTTGTTTTGGCACCGGCACAACCCCTGTCTCTTTTCACAGGGCAGCTTTACCGGGTAGATATTTTTCGTTTACAAGCTGTTATCCTTGATGAACGAAACAATTTCATCCACATAACCAAATGCCAGCGCCACCACCGTATCGGCGGCGCCATAGTAGATCGCCAGCCGGCCGGTATCCGCATCGCACAGTGCGGCGCAGGGAAACACGACATTCGGTACATCGCCTACGCATTCATAAAGCGTTTGCGGCGACCAGAGATACGATTTTGCCCGGGCAATAACTTTCCACGGCCTTTCGATGTCCAGCAATGCCGCGCCTGCACTGTAGACAAAACCGTTGCACGACGTCAATACGCCGTGATAAATCAACAGCCAGCCTTC
>JAFGEC010000564.1 GCA_016931775.1 Candidatus Zhuqueibacterota bacterium
AAGACCGTTTACCGAATTTTATTCAGATACTCAAATTACCCACTTTCTGATTGTATACAAGTTAAACTAAAAAAAAAAGAATGTCAAAAAAATTATTCAAAAAATAGTAATATGTGAGTAACCGGGGAGTAATTTGGTTTCTACTTACACTCATTCCCAAACTCGTCATCCGAACGCGTTCCCAAGCCATGTGCAATAACGAATACTTGTCTTTATATGCAGTTTCCGAAAATATTCGCCTGATACGCACAAGAGGTTAACCGAGCTTGGGAACGAGTGGTGGGTGAAAGGAGAAATTTAATCGAACTTTTCATTTTAATCAACGCAGAGGCCGCCGAGGTCGCAGTGCTACGCAGAGAAAATAATTACGCGTTCTTTATCATGACATTATTCAAGCAATCTTGGTTATTTTATAGTATCCAGCTATTTCCCAAGCTCAATATTAACAATAACATCAACATTATTCAGTCATCGAAAATTTCGCGGTCAATAAAGTTTATCAAAACATCAATATTTCCATAGTTTGAATTTTTCTCTGCGAATCCTCTGCGTGCTCGGCGATCTCTGCGTTAAACTAAAGGCTTTGTAACGCATCGAAACATTAAAAATTTTTGTCTGAAAAAGAATTCTGTGAATCTGAATGTGTGTTTTTATAAACCTCTCTTGTGAGTTGATTTTTCCTCAAACAATGTTCTTCGTGCTCTTCGTGAGCTTTATGGTTTATTGACTTCAGCAATCATAAAGTCAGCTTACGGTTAGCAATAACAGTCTCACCCTTAACCAAAATTCCCACCCGGCCATTCGATAAAAACCATTTGACATTCGCCGATTTTTTGCTTAATTATCCATAATTCCAAAATTTTTACCCCGAAGAAAATGGGAGGCCGCAATGCAAACAAAAAATTCATTTCCCACACGCAGAAATTTCATCCAGACCTCGGCGCTGGCCGGTGCTTCGGCCGTAATCGCCCGGGGCCTGGTTTACGGTAAAAGCTCCGATAAAATCCGCGTCGGACTCATCGGCTGCGGCGGCCGGGGCACCGGAGCCGGGATTATCGATTGCGCCCAATCCTCCCCCGGCGTCGAGCTGGTGGCCATGGGCGATCTGTTCCAGGATCACATGGATTCCGCCCCGGATTTGATTAAATCCAACCTGCAGGAACGCGGCCTGCCGGTGAATGAAATATACAAAGTGACCCCGGAAACCACTTTTACCGGATTTGACGCCTATCAAAAGGTCATCGCCTGCGACGTGGATATGGTTATTCTCACCACACCTCCCAATTTCCGCCCCCTTCACCTGGAAGCGGCCGTCAAGGCAGGCAAACATGTATTTTTGGAAAAGCCCGTCGCCGTGGATCCGGCCGGAATCCGTTCGGTGCTGGCGAGCTCGGAACTGGCCGAACAAAAGGGACTGACCCTTGTGGCCGGAACCCAGCTCCGGCGGCTGGATTCCATGCGCCAGGCCATGGAGAAAATCCACAACGGATCGCTGGGCGACATTGTCGGCGGACAGGTGGTGCGCACCGGCGGCGGTATGCGGGATTGGCGCACCGATGAAAAGGACAAAAGAACCGGCTGGTCTGAAATGGAGTACCAAATCCGGCGCTGGCTGTTCTGGACCTGGCTGTCCGGTGATTTTATCGCCGAAATGCACGTGCACAATCTGGACATCATGAACTGGGCCATGGGCGCGCACCCGGTACAGTGCGTCGGCATGGGCGGCCGGCAGGCCCGCACAGAACCGGAATTCGGCAATATTTACGACCATTTCACCGTGGAATACCAGTATCCCGATGACGTGCGCATCGAGTACATGGGCTCGCAAATCGATAAATCCTCCTACCGCCAGGACACCCGCGTGGTCGGCACCAAGGGCAACGCCTACCTGGATTCGGGAAACGCCGTGATCAAAGGCGAGAATCCGTGGCAGTACGAAGGCGAGCAGGAAAATCCGGCGGTGCTGGAATACAAGGAAATGATCGAGGCCATCCGTTCGGGCAATCCCATCAACGAGGGCCGGCAGATCGCCGAAAGCACAATGACCGCTATTTTGGGACGGATGAGCGCCTATACCGGCCGGACCATCAAATGGGACTGGGCCATGAACGCGTCGGAGCTGGACTATATGCCGGAAGACCTCAATTTTGGCGATGTACCCGACATGCCGGTGGCAGTGCCGGGAGTAACGGAATTGATATAGGGACGGGATGATAAAACGAGTATACAGGATAAGAATAATGCTGATCGTATTTTCTGATTGTTATTCCGATAGAACAATCATGTCGATCTTGTTGTTTGTCAAAATCAAAATACAATTTTAAGGATTAAAAACCAATTATACAGAAATAATATAATATACCTCATAAATAAAAGTTTTTACTATACCCTCTCGAACACAAACAAACTAAATGCTTATTTTTTAATGTGTTCAACCGCTTCTTCCTATCCGTGTTTAATCAGTGTAAATCCGTGGCAAAAAAATTATACATTGACAACTCTAAAATTGTCATTTATACTTCAACACCACACACGGCCCCGGAAGCAATATTTCAATACCGTGATGTTCGGTGTCGGACAGCAATGTCATTTCATTTTCTCCGGCTTTTAAATGTTTGATATCCACTTTGTTCCGTGTAAAAACCACATCATGGATGGCCTTTCCCGATGTAATGGGATAGGCATGGCCGTTAATTTTAAACGGTTCTTCCACCTCACCTTCCCCCCCATCCCAGATGCGCACATAGAGCACGGCGGATTCAACCTTGTCCAGGTCTCCGGGTAATAGCATTAAAGCGGTGCTCTCTTTTTTATCCCGCGACCAGAACGGACGGGGCAGATCGGTACAATAAAACAACATAACACGTGGACGGTTGCGGGGAAAAATCAATCCGTCGGTAACCGGGGTCCGGTATTTGAT
>JAFGEC010000565.1 GCA_016931775.1 Candidatus Zhuqueibacterota bacterium
CAAGAGCTCACGGTCCTGGCGGAGATTGTCGAAAAGCCATTCTTCGCCTACACTATCACCATACCAATCGGGGTGAATGGAGATTCGGTCATAGATATCGCTGTCTTCGATGTCGAATTCAAAATGAAGGGTATCCCATACGCCAGGGTGCGTGATCGTTAGTCCAGAGATGTATTCCTTGTTCGGATCCTGGGAATTAAAGAGCTTGATGGCGATGGAACGGTCGGCGGCCGGTGCATTGACATCCAGGCTGATGTAGTAATGGGTTCGAAAGTCAAGCGGTACCAGCGCCTCCTGCAGAACAAAACCTTCGGTATTACAAGCAGATGTGACAAAAGCGGCGATCATGTTGCTGGCATCATCCGGATCTTCAATGATCTCAAAATTGGCGGCGCCACCACAAGCTTCACCGACCCAGGTAAGGTCGCTTTCGCTAAAATTCGCAATGGTACCAAATGAGTTGATTTCGTGCGGGTCTATTTGTGCAAAAACTGGAAAGGAAAACACAAAAAGAACAACGAGTGCTGTGGCAATTTTTTTCATTACTGACCTCCGTTTTTTAATTTAAAAAAATAATATACTTTAATATAATTAACAATTAAAATGAAAAATTTTGTTAAAAAAATAGAGTTAAAATTTTGCTGGCTGGAATAATAGAACAGATAACTTTTCATGTTTGGCGGGTACATCATTTTCAACCGAATCCCTTATTATTATTAATCGAATGAAATCGTATTCATAAAATATATTCAATATGTGCAAAAGTCAAGTGTTTTTCGTTAAATAATTGTAAAGCTCTAGTAAAATCTGCACGCAACTGCTATATTTGCATTATTATGGAAGCGAAGCAATTGCACTGGCCACACATAGTCAGACTTGGTAAAATCAAAATTTAATAAATGTAAAAACGTCTTTTTGATTATATTTTTCGGTTATTCCTTTTTATTGGGATTAATATTTAATTTCGGTCATTCCGCTTCTGAGGATGATTTGGTGATCGTTCCATATAAAAATACCTTCCAGATCCTCCGGCAGTACGACCCGGCCGGGAAATTTTTACCGGTGCTAATGCCGTCTGTACGCACGACCGTGGATATTTTTTGCCGGGATTCGTCCATGATAGGGATGTTACGGGGTACCAGGTTCCATGCGCTGTTACCCGCATAGTTGTACACACCGCGGGAAACGCCGGGATTGTTGATAGCCGCCGCATTATCCCAGTTGCCGTCGTCAAATTCCGGTTGTTCCCAGCCCCCGGGATAGGCCGCGCCATCCACTCGGTCGCCGGGACCGGCTACATAGTAACCCTGCACCATGGTGTAATCCACCGGCACCGGGCTGTATGCGGTGTTGTGGAGAACCTTCCAGCGCCTGTTGGTGTTGACCGTCGATTCGGCGTTCGTATCACCCTGCAGGATAAACGCGGTTCGAATGGACAACTGGACCACGGGTTTGTGGACGCCGAAATTCCACACGACAGCAGCGAGGATGTTTTTTCCGGCCGACAGGAACGGGGCGATATCGACACTTTCGAATTGCCAGTTGAGAATATCTCCGCGGGTCGGACCAAAACAGACCGGTGTGCCGTTGGCGAACAACCGGTAGCGGTTGTCGGCAGAGACGTGGATAATGAATTTATCCGGTAGACTGTCTAAGGTAAATTGTTTACGAAAGTGGTAGACACCATAATCCGTCGGCGAAACGGTGGGGTGGTAAATCCACTGGGCCTGCCAGGTTTTTTCGAGGAGCGTAGGATTGATTGGAATAGATTGGGGAAAAAGTGTGGTCGTAAAAAAGATGGCGAAGATAAACAGATTACAAATTCTCATTATTTACCTCGAGAATATGAACAAGATATCTTCCTAAACTTCCCAATTCCTCGGATGCAATCTTGCCGTTTTTCTACAACCAGCTTCCTCTCCCCAGTTGCTTCCCGGTTTTACCTCCTTCCTTTTCAGGCACCTTTTAGAAGGTAATGATTTTCTACAACATCCATCCCTTCCGGTACTTGATGTGCAGCAATTCATTGGCCTCTTCATGATTTTTAAACGTTCCACTCTCCGCATCAAAATCCAATATCTGATTCTTCATTCTAATGGCGATCATTCCGAGTAGTACCATCTCCGTCAACGGACCGCCATAGTTAAAGTTGGAGCTGGCCGGTGTGCCGTCTTTTCCCTCCTTACAGGCGCGAATCCAGTCGTCCTCGTGGCTGCCTTTTACTCTGGGAATTGTTTTGGGTGGAGGAGCGTATTCCTTCATTTGGGTTTCCGGGATCAGCCGCATCCCACCGGCGCCGTGGGAGCCGTGCATGATGACACCCTTGTCGCCGATGAAAAAAGCACCACTATCGGGAATTTTTCTTCCCTTCTCGAGTTCTCTGGGAATCGGCGGCAGCAACCGGCCGTCGTACCAGGTCAGGTCAACCGGCGGTTTATCGCCGCGGGCCGGGAATTTGTACCGTACAATGGCAGCGCGGGGAAAGGTCTCTGACGCGACGTCTTCCTCCCAATGAGTCGATGCGGCCTGAATGCTCTCGGGCGAACCCAATTCCAGCGCATAAAACGCCGGGTCCAGGATATGGCAACCCATGTCACCCAGCGCCCCTGTGCCGAAATCCAGCCACGCCCGCCATTTGGTGGGATGATAATCGGGATGGTACGGCCTGTAGGGCACCGGCCCCAGCCACAGGTCCCAGTTCAGGCCTTCGGGAACCGGCGGTGTTTCCGGGGAGCGGGCCTTGACCGCAAAATCTGACCACGGATTGCCACCCGCCGGTCGGTCGGTCCAGGCATATACCTGGGTAACATTGCCGATGGCGCCGGCATCCAGCCATTCCTTGAGCAGACGGATGTGTTCCGAGGAATGGCCTTGATTGCCCATCTGGGTTTGCACTCCGGCTTTGCGGGCCGCTTCGGTGATCACGCGGGCTTCGTGAACGGTATGGGTGAGCGGTTTTTGGCAAAAGACGTGCTTGCCCTCCTGAATGGCGCGCATTGTGATAACAGCGTGGGTGTGGTCCGGCGTGGCGATTATCACCGCGTCGATATCCTTTTCCTTGTCGAACATGACACGGTAATCCTCGTAAACTCTGGCTTTTGGAAATCTTTTAATCGTTTGTGCGGCGTAATTAACGTCCACGTCGCACAAAGCCACGATATTTTCGTCCCTGCACTGGCGCAGATTGCTCCCGCCCATACCGCCTATGCCGATACCGGCGATGTTGAGTTTGTTGCTGGGAGCATTTTTACCCAGCAGATGGCTGGGGATGATAAAAAAAGAGGACGCGGCGGCTGAAGATGAGATGAAATTTCGTCTTGAGATTGAAGGGTTGTTAGTTTTCATAAGATACTCCGTAAAAGAAAAAGATGACCGGCTGGAATAATCCGGGAAACAGGCTAAAAAGGGAATTTGTTTCGACGACCACACTGAAATATAACGTGTGTTTTTGTCTGATAAAACGAAACCTGTTTTGTATATCTGTTTGCACAACTTAAACTAAAAAAGATTCTTTTAACACGCAACAGGAAATTTATGAAACAAGCAAAATCATTTTTTTAAGTGGAGAAGGATAAAAATCTGGGAATATGCCATTTCTCTTGATATTCTATCAACCTCTTTGAGGAGGGTTAGGATCCGATAATTCCCATGAATGGTCTCAATTATTCTCTTTGCTTCTTGAAGGTCAATTCCATGGGCTGTGACATATAGGGATTTTTTACTCTTTCCTCGTATAACCTCTACTGGATTGCTGCCCTTGAAATATTTTTTTGCGACTCCAATTACTGTAATGCCTGAGTCTATTGCTCCACCTAAATACTGCCCCAATCCAGGGCGATTGCCAAGTGAGTCGGTGTAATTTTAAAACACCACAACTGCTGCCTGGGCGTTCTCATTATCCAGATAGTTAACATTAAATGCTACGATCATAAAAAATCGTCTTCATAAATTGAAAAATTTTACAAACCGACTGGTCAGAAATATTCCATTCTACTGGAATCGTTTTATATACTGCAAAAAAGCTTTCGCTGTTTTATCCAAATTTTCTATGGATCCACCTCCCTTCAGTACCTCACACATTTCATACGCAATATAGCCCTGATAACCAATTTCCTTCAAGGCATTAAAAAATGCTTCATAATCGATTATGCCCTCACCCATGGCAACAGCCCGCATCACGTCGCCCCCGGGGAAATAATTTGTTACTTCATGTTCATAAAAAAATCTCGGCAATGGAATATAATCCGCAGCGATAGTGTGAACGATATAAGGTTTCATTGTGAGTACTGATTGACGTAACTCCTCCGACGACAGGCCTTCCAGAGTCGGGGACCAGGCATCCCATCCCGCTTTTACATTGGGCAGATTCACTTCATCCAGAAGCCAACGCATGGCATCATGATGGAGTGCAATATCATGATGATTTTGGACGGCAAGTGTCACTCCGTATTTTGCGGCTTTTTGACCGGCCAGTTTTAATCCTTCAGCAACCATGGCATATTGTTTATCAAACGGCACGCCTTCTCTTTCATATCCCGTAAAGATACGGACCATTTTCGTACCCAGGTCATCGGCCAATTTGGCGATTTCGCCCACATATGATGCCTGGATTTCGACATTTGGTATTCCGGGTTTATCGACTCCGGCGGTAAAATCCGTGTATCCCGCCAGACAAACGAGTTCCAGTCCCAGTGACTCGATTTTATCTCTTAATTTTTTCCGGGCGGCATCGTCGTAATCGAAAGGTGAGACATGCGGTCTTTTCGCCACCAGCATCACACCGTCAAATCCCAATTCTTTGGCTTTGTCCAAAAATTCATCGACCGAAAGTCTCGCCTGTCCGCGCCACACGCCCGCATAGCTGACCGAATGCAAACATGTTTTCACCTTGAAATCCTTTGAATTACCAGTCGGCAGAGTCTGTGCGGAAAGAAATTTGATACCTGAAATAATGACAAAACATATCATAGTGTTCAGATAAAATCCTTTATCCATTTTTATACCTCCTGTTTTGGAGTGATTTTATAAAATTTTCCCTTTATTTGTAATGCTTATGCTATTTTAAGCATCAATTCTTAATTTACAATTTTGATTCTTTGAATACAAGGCGTAAATATCGGGTTGAATTTCAAACGAAAACCTTTTATATTGCTGCAACAGTCGAATGAATGTCAAATAAAAAAGGAACACTTATGAGTATTTTTATTAAAAGCTCCCATTATCTTTTCCCTCTGACATTGGGTATATTTTTAATGATTCTTTTACTAATTCCGGGTTGCAAAAAGTCCATCAGTGGTCCGGAAAAATCCGACGATGGGGAAACGGAAACAAGTACGGTCGAATTCTGGTTAAGCGATCCCGCTCAGGACATTAATTTTATCAAACAAACCGCCAATGTTGATACCGGGCAAATTGATCAATCATCGAATATTCAAATTAATCCGGAGATGCTACGTCAGGAAATAGACGGTTTCGGATTTGCATTAACCGGCGGCAGTGCCTTACATATTTACAACATGTCAGCCGCAAACCGGCAGGCTTTGTTGACCGAGCTTTTCGATCACACGGCAAACAACATCGGCACCAGCTGTTTGCGCGTCAGTATCGGTTCATCGGATCTGGATGAAAAAGTATTTTCATACGATGATTTAGCACCCGGTGAAACCGATGAGAACATGGATTTTTTTTCTCTGGATCCGGACCGGAAGCACCTTATTCCGGTTTTGAAGGAAATTTTGCAAATTTATCCTGAAATCAAAATTATGGGCAGCCCCTGGTCGCCGCCGGTGTGGATGAAAACCAACGGCAGCAGTGTCGGCGGCAGTTTAAAACCGGTCTATTACGATGCTTATGCCAAATATTTTGTAAAATATATCCAGGGCATGGCCGATGAGGGTATAACCATCGATGCCGTCACCGTCCAGAACGAACCCCTGCATGACGGCAACAATCCTAGTTTGTATATGACGGCAGCACAACAGGCGGCGTTTATCAAACAGAGTCTGGGTCCGGCTTTTCGGGACGCCGGTATTAAAACAAAAATCGTTATTTACGATCATAATGCTGACCGCACGGATTATCCCATTTCCATTTTGGATGATCCGGATGCGAATTTATATGTCGACGGATCCGCGTTTCATCTTTACGGTGGCAGTATCGATAATTTGAGCGCCGTTCACGAAGCCCACCCGGACAAAAATTTATATTTCACCGAACAGTGGATCGGTGCGCCGGGTAACTTTGCGGGCGATTTGAGGTGGCATGTGCGGGAATTGATCATCGGTGCAACGCGTAACTGGTGCCGGACAGTCATCGAGTGGAACCTTGCAGCCGATGAGAATCAGGATCCGCATACACCGGGAGGATGCAGCATGTGTTTGGGAGCAGTTACCATTCAAGGAGATGAGGTGACACGAAATCCGGCCTATTACATCATAGCCCATGCAGCGAAATTTGTCCGGCCGGGATCGCGGCGAATTTACTCGACATCTACACCGAACCTCCCGAACGTCGCATTTACTATACCGGATGATCGGATTGTGGTTATTGTGCTGAACAATGGTGACTCTGAATTTTCCTTTAACATTGTAGCAAATAACAAGGCCATTCATTCCTTTTTATCGGCCGGAGCCGTCGGAACCTATGTATGGCAAATTAATAATCACATGTTGAGGTGATGTTAAATATATAATTTTTTTGACATTTGCCCTTGTATTAAAGATATGTTTATATTTTTAATATTATCGATTAAACCGATCAAGCCCCTTTTCGAGTGTTGCCCAAACCTTATCAGGCCTTTTTTCTTTTAAGGTGTCCAGGGACGCACGATACATTTCTTCATCGAATGGTTTACCTTCTTTTAATGTGTGGTATAAGAAATGTGAAAAAATATTCGCGATCATGTGAATTACATCGTGCCGATTAGTTCTTTTATTTCTCATGGTATTAAAAAACTGGTAGGCCTCTATCGGATCCTTCGCTTGCAATTGATTTTCGATAATTGAATGAAATATGATGTGTAGGAAAGGATTCGTCTCACTTTCGGGATCGAACTCATAGTCATCAAAAACATCAGAGAACTCGAACACATTATGAAATTCATCTTTGTGTTCCATCATGATTTTTAACAGGACAAGTTCTTCATCGTCCAAGCTGTCGAGATTGTTGTTTTTAGCAGCATTCCAAATTTTAAAGATGTGTTGACGTGATGATTTGAGCATAAAATTTTTGAAATCTTTTTTCATATGATACCCTTTAAAAAGTGCTGTTGTTGCATTTGAAAATTTGCCGATATTTGCTGATAATTTTTAAGACTGACTTTTAAAGAAAAAGTTATAATAATAAAAAAATGAAAGGTTTTATGAGAATTAAATACATATAGTACTTCTCTTAACAGGATATTTTCACGGGTTGAATTCCGCTGGCGAACCTTATAAAATATAAATTTTTCAAGGAAAAATGCAACTTTTGAATATTGCTAACCGGGGGATGAGCGATATTACGGAATCGGATATATTTTTATTTTTGCAACAATATTTTACGAACGGCGGTTTCCGGTCCCAGTTTAGCTATAATCCAGTATGTTCCGGTTGCATGCTGCAAAGCCGTCCAGGTAAACCTGTGTTCTCCCGCCGGCAGGAACGAGTCGGTGATTATATCAACCAGACGGCCTGTCGGACCGACAATTTGTATGCGGACAGCATCGGGTTCCGGTACGGAAATACCGATGGTTGTGGACGCATTAAATGGATTGGGGTAATTGGCATACAGGTAAAAATTTTGGACCTTTTGGGTTTTAAATCCGTGAACGTTTGTCGTGTTCACCGAATAATCGATCAGGACCGCTTCAATCAATCCGCCCATCAATTTGATCTCACGTTTGACAAGCCCCACACCCGCTGCAAACCATTCCTCGTACGAATTGGAATCGTCGATACGGTGTGAAAACCGGTAACAATTTGAAAAGGAACCGGCCGGGGTATCGATCTTTTCTGTTTTGCTGACGAGTTTGATTCGGCCGGACACAGATGACGGCGGATCCGGGGCTAACCAGGTACTCCCCTCTTCGGCGCCAAAGTCATACAACGTATAGGCCTTGTTGCCCACCAAGGTCAGGACCTGTTCGCCGGATATGCCTGTCCAAACGTTTGTGGCATTGCGGAAATTGTCGAATTTATAGTATTCGACACCCTCAAATGACGTGGTTTCAACAATATTTTCATGGTATGTCTGAATGGAGATCAGGAATTTTGATTGAAAAGTCCAGTTGTTGTCTTGATGCAGCGGGAAATATTTTGAGGCAGTGCAAAAGACTTGAACGGGGAAAAGGATGATAAAGATATAACTTTTCATTGTTTTCCTCTTTATTTTTAGGTAAAGATACAAAATATTAACTGACTGTACAATAGTTTTTAATCTCCAGAATATCCCATAAAATTTTATTTATAATGACAATCATACCGAAACATCAATCTGGCTTTTGCACTTTCGATGAGTTTTTTAACCTCACTCAGCTGCAGAGATTTTAGCCGTGTAATATGTGTTAGGGTGTTGACATTTTGTGTTTTTTTAGAATTATGGTTAAAAACGAGGAGTTTGAAAAAATTTTTGCCTTATACCGTCCTCTGTTTTCTCTGTGTCCTATGGAGAAAGGATTAAAGATCGAATCGAATAACCCTTTTAAAACGGCCAAAATCCAATCCCCGCGGCAAACCGAAATCCTCCCACACTGAAAGCTTCGAATCCGGTTTTACCACGTGTGCCGCCTGAGGAAATTTCCACTTCGAAAAAGCCGTAGAGCCGTTCAAATGGGAAATATTCAACTCCGAGTTCCATAAAAAAACCGTTCCCCCAATTTTTTTCATTTTGCGTGTCGTTAAAAATCGACAACCCCGGTTCTTCATCTACGTCGAAAAAAATCAGTCCGAAACCATAATAGCTGATTGTTTTACGGGTAATTGGCGGGTTCACCCGTACACCGGCGGTTATCCATTGCTCATTCCATCGTGCGTCACGAAGGTCCAGGCCCGATTTCTCGTGTACACCCTGTTTGCCGCTTTTTTGAAATGTACGGTATTTCGCCGTCAGGTAATAAGCTTTATAGACACGTATGCCCGCAAAACCCCCGAATGATTCACCCCATCGGCTGGTATAAACTTTTTCAAAATCGCCTGCGGAGATACGGTAATACGCACCACTGGTGCCCAAAAGAACCCGGGGATGGACATAACCATAATAATATTGAGCTGTTCCGCGGACAGGCAGAGTTAAAAGAGAAATGAGCAGTGTAACGAATATGACGGTATTATTTTTTTTCATAATATTGTCCATATAAGGTATTATAGGAATAGGACTTTTTTAGTTTGATTCGAAGTTGAATGACAAAATAAAAGGCAAGCTGTGCTAATATGATACCCAGAATATCCGCCAGCAGATCTAAAAATTCCGCCGCCCGTCCGGGAATAAACAATTGATGGAATTCATCAAACATTGCAAAACCGATACCGATGAGGCTGGTTTTTTTTATTCCGGTGGATAATTTTAATCCCTCTCCTTCCGTAAAGGACCTGATTAAAAGATAACCAAAAATAAAATAAACGACAAAATGAGCCAGCTTGTCAACCGCATCAAAACCGATATCCGGAATTTCAATTTTTGGATAGGAGGTAACGGCAAGAATAAAACACCCCCAAAGATAAACCGGGAATTTCCAGCGCATAAAGTGTTTTGTAAGTATTTTATACATTCGTTATAACCTTGATGGCTTGAGGTAAATAATTCAATATATCACCGGCAATCATACCCATTTCCCCTTTTTCGATCCGCGCCAGATCACCGGCCAGTCCGTGCACGTAGACGCCTGCAATGGCCGCCTGCTCGGCATCGAGACCCTGAGCAAGCAGTCCGGCAATCGTCCCTGTAAGCACGTCTCCGGACCCGGCCGTCGCCATTCCGGAATTTCCGGTACTGTTTATAAAAATTCGACCGTCGGGCAGGGCGATAAGTGTAGGGCTGCCTTTGAGAATCAGCGTCACATTCCAGATTCGGGAGAATTTTTGCGCAATTGCTATTCTGTCGGCCATAATTTCAACCGTCGTTAAATCCGTTAGCCGGGATAGTTCACCCGGATGCGGGGTCAATATGAGCTGGTTCTGGAAATTATTGAACAAATCGGTGTGTCCTCTGGATACGTTGAGGGCATCCGCATCCAAAACAACAGGTTTATTTAAGGTTTTTAGTAATTTGTGCACCAGTACGGCGGTTTCATGGTGCTGACCCAAACCGGGTCCCATGGCAATGACGTCCATTTTTGCGACATTTTGGGTGAGCTCATCGTAGCAGCCGCTGTGCAGATAACCGGCTCCGGCATCATCCTGCGGCCGTGTAATCACCTCGGTGAGTCGGGATTCCAGAATATCGTTCAAGCTATCCGGAATAAAAAGGTATCCCAGACCGGCGCCGATACGCAATACAGCCTTTGCCGCAAGTGCGGCTGCGCCTGTATATCCCCTGGAACCAGCAATGACAGCCACGGCCCCACATCGGTTCTTGTGAGCGTCGGGTGGTCTGTTCGGCAATATCCGGCGAATATCACCGGCTTCAATTTCAAAAATATGTAATGGGGCTGTTTTCAACAATAATTCGGGGGTGCCGATGTCAATGACTGTTATTTCACCACATAAATGGCGTCCGGGAGGCAGTAGCAGGCCACGTTTTTTTAATGCCATCGTTACGGTTTTATCAGCTTTTATAGCCGGAACGCAAACGGCACCCGTGTCCGCCTGAACCCCGGTGGGAATATCCACAGCCAGTACGGGGCAGCAGCAGGTGTTTATAATCTCTACGGCCTCTGCAAATATACCGCTCACCGCGCCTTTGACACCGGTTCCCAGTAACGCATCGACGATCAAATCCGCCTTGATAGAGGGGATGTCCTGAATCGTATTCACAAATACCGGCCGGCACGCCATTTTTTCCAGGACTTTCAGGTTAATCAGAGCATCCCCTTTTATTTTTTCTCGGGGTGCAAGTATAATCGTCGTAACCACTGCACCGGCATTAAGGAGAAAACGGGCCAAAACAAAGCCGTCACCACCGTTGTTACCGGGTCCGCAAAATATGGTGACTTTTTTGCCGGTTGAATCTTGAAGCATGGAGAGTGCAACCTGGAAAATACCCCTGCCGGCGTTCTCCATAAGAACCACGCCGGGTATACCGATCTCGTCGATGCATTTTTTGTCTAATTCCGCTATCTGTGCAGCGGTGACAACAGGTTTCATAACAACCGCCTTTTTTTTATTCTGTCAAATTTGTTTGTAAAATAACGACGGCAACTGCCGAAGTATCCGTGTGCGACAAACTGATCAGAATATTTTTATCCCGCAACTTATCAGCCAGGAAACCGGTTGTACGTACGGCCGGTTTACCGCTTTCCGCGTTGATAACCTCCATTTCCAGCCATTTAAATCCGGATTGATCTGAACTGGGAAGACTTTTTATCATCGCCTCTTTGGCGGCAAAACGAACCGCCATTGAGTGAATACTATTTGTTTTTGAACGGCAATACTGTATTTCTTGTTCCGTTAGAATTCGCTGTATAAATCGTTCTCCCCATCGGTCGACAATTTGTTTAAAACGGTAAATATCAACGATATCGATTCCTATTGAGAAAAACATAATAACCAACCATTGTTATTCCTGGTCTGCATATGTTAAATTACTATATATTGGATACTTTTGCAACAACTTTTACTTGCTTGTTTTACAATTTTAATGTACTTTTTAAGGATATATGAAAACAAATATAAACGACATGACTCAGAATATCTCTATACTTATACAGGAAGCGCTCGACGGCGACCAGAATGCTTACCAGCAGATTGTGGAACGTTTTCGGACACAGATTTATCATTTTATTTTTAGAATGGTGAAAAATAAAGCTGAGGCTGAGGATTTAACACAGGAGACATTTATCAAGGCGTTTAATGCTCTCTCCAGTTTTAATTCCGAATATGCATTTTCAACCTGGTTGTTTAAGATAGCTGTAAATAACAGTATCGATCATTTTAGAAAAAAGCGATTAAAGACCTGTTCTCTCGATACTCCGGTTCAGGCAAAGGACGGTGAACTCGTAAGAGAATTTCCGGATCACACTTCTCACGGACCCGAATCCGGATTGATTTCCAAGGAAAAGAGTCTTCAGATTCGGAAAGCGATCGATTCTTTGCCGGAAAAATACCGTACAGCAATACTATTGCGACATTCACAGGAACGTTCTTATGAGGAAATTGCCGAACAACTAAAAATACCCCTGGGCACTGTTAAGGTTAGAATATTTCGTGCCCGTGAAATGTTGAAGAAGAAACTTCGTGAACAAATGCGGCCGTAATCTCCGGTAAAAAGTTTCTTTTATTTGATCTAACATACAACTTGCCGAAAAACCTATTGTTTATTTACAGGTATTTTTTATTATCAAAAAAGAAGAGATTCAACTAAAAATTTTTCGGCTATTATGTTTACTTTGCGGTGTATGGAAAAAAGCGATATCAATCTGGTCAACATGCTGCTACAGAAATCTTTTACCCAAGCCCGGATTGATAAAGGATTCAGACAAACACATGTACCTATGTGCAGGATTGACTTTTTAGAGATGTATTTTGCATCCTGCCCAAAGGGATGTTTTATTATCGAAAATGCCGGACAGTTGTTGGCTGCCGCCTTTTGTCACATCTGGGGACAGACGGGCTGGATAGGTCCATTGGCTGTTCATCCGGACAAACAACTCTTAGGTATCGGTAAGCAGTTGTTGTCATCTTCGGTGCAGTTTTTACAACAGTCGGGTTGTTCGATTATTGGACTGGAAGTGAATCCCTATAGTGCTCGAAATCTGGGTTTTTATTCAAAACAAAATTTTGTACCTGCCGGTATGAGTGTGGATATGCTGTATCGAATATCACCCGGGGAATCTCCTGAGGCAGAGCCGAATCATAAAATTATTTTTTATTCAACCTGCAGGGAGAACGAGCGTAAATTATTTTTAAAACATGTCGTCTCGCTGTGCCAAATTGTAAATCCGCAAGTGGACTATTCTGTTTTGGTCAAATCGACATTTCATTTCAAATATGGAGATTCAATACTGGTACTCCGTCACGGGATTCCCATTGCCTTTACGACACTTCATTATGTACCGTCGAGTTCGGAGGAGAAAAAATCAATCATGCGCTTGGTGGTGTTTTTAGCGCATCCGCGAACCCCGGAGGATTATTTAAAATTTTTTATTCAGGATTTGGTTTATATCGCTCATCAGGTGTCTCTTAATTATATACTTGTACGAACACTTATGGAAAACGATCGTGTTTTCCGGCCTTTGATTAAATTGGGCTTTCGTGTCCAGCATACTGATTTGAGAATGACCTTGAAAAATTATTCACCGGTTCATCACATCCGTTATATTCAGGTTGATAGGTGGGTATAAAGAAGATAATAATAAAATGACAATACCTCGAGTGATCTCGGCAAGCAGGCGTATGGATATGCCCGCATGTGCTCCGCACAAATTGGCTGAAATACTTGCACGAAAATGCCCGCCCGAAAATGTGCATACAGTCGTTTTGTGGACCAAAAATGTCGCCAATATTTTGTATCATGCAGAACTGTATGACATTTTACAGCGGTACGATCAAATTTTTTTACTCGTTTCCATTACGGGAATGGGTGGTTCGGTTCTGGAACCGCAGGTTCCCAAAGCCGAAGCTGTGCTGTCCTTGCTGCCTGAAATAATAAATTTTGTAGGTCATCCTCGGCGGATAGCAGTTCGTTTCGATCCGATTTTAAAGTTTAGAACTCGAACGGGTGAAATATTGACAAATCTTTCTTTTTTCCCAATCCTGGCGCAAACCATATCCAAGTTGGGCATCAAACAGTTGTTTGCCAGCTGGGTTCAAATGTACCCAAAAGTGGCCAATCGGCTCGAACGGTACGGTCTGGAAAATATTGTTTTTTCACATCATGAGCGTAAGCAGGCGTGCGAGCAACTTCTAAAGTCGGCCCGGCGCCACGGTTTGGAGTTGAATGGATGCTGCATTCCTGAGCTGCCGAATCCGGGCTGTATAAACGGTATGCTTTTAAATGAATTACACCCACTGGGCCGAAAGGCCTCTGTCAAGCGGTCTAAAGGGCAACGATCGAATTGTAATTGCACGGAAAGCTGGGATGTGGGCTGGTATTATACCTGTGCACATGGCTGTGCATATTGTTACGCTCAACCGAAAATCTATTAAGGGAGTCGTTTATGGAAATATTACACTGGTTTTTACTATTTATCGGCTTTTTAGTGTCCCTTGCGGGAATTATCGGTTGTATTTTACCGATTATACCCGGTCCCCCCCTTTCGTTTTTAGCTCTATTACTTCTTATGGCGATAAAGGGATGGGATGTGAATCTTTTAATTGTCATGGGCATCATAACGATTGCTGTAACTGTTATGGATTATATTGTTCCTGCGGCGGGTGCGAAAAAATACGGTGCTTCAAAGGCCGGTGTTTGGGGCTCTGTTGTCGGTATGCTGATCGGTCTGGTTTTTTTTCCGCCTTGGGGACTTTTTATCGGTGCGTTTCTCGGCGCCGTTGTCGGCGAAATGCTTGTGGGAAAACACGGAAAAAACGCACTCAAGGCCGGATGGGGCGTTTTTGTCGGGACACTGTTGGCCATTGTGCTGAAATTGGCGGCGTGTGTGACAATGTTTTATTTTTATATTGAAGGTTTGTTGTAGTTATGAATCAAGTTTTTTATTGCAATTCTATGTAAATATTTCTACTTTAAAAATTGACAATTAAAAGGAAAAGGAGAATGAAATGGGTAACGCAGTTGAAATCACAGATGATAACTTTAAAGAACAGGTTCTCGATTCGGATATACCCGTTTTAGTGGATTTTTGGGCGATTTGGTGTGGGCCCTGCAAAATGATTGCACCTATTGTCGAAGAGTTAGCTGTGGAAAAAAGCGGTCTGCTCAAGGTCGGTAAAGTCGATGTGGATAGTTATAAAGTTGTTGCCGGCCAGTACGGTATTCGCAGCATTCCGACATTACTTTTATTTAAAAACGGCCAGGTCGTTGAACAAATTGTGGGTGCGTTGTCAAAAAGTCAACTCGTAGAAAAAATCGAACCCCATTTATAGATAGATTTAAACGCATGTACGCCGATTTATCCTTTCGTATGTGAGGCCCTGTTTTATCACAGGCTAAGGTGTGTCGACGCATAGGCAGTGTAAAGCATTATATTTAATCGGATAACTGTTACAATTCGCGCCGCGAGCAAATAATATTGAGAATGATGAGAGAATAAACCAGGTTTCTATGGAGAATAGTTATGCTTTGATAATGGCTGGTGGCATCGGCAGCCGCTTTTGGCCTAAAAGCCGACAAAGAATGCCCAAACAATTTTTAAATCTTGTCGATCGTCAGTCAATGATTCAGTCCGTCTCCGAGCGGATTCAATCAATGATACCAAAAGAAAAGATTTTTGTAGTGTCGACCAGAGAACATGTTGAAATTCTCCAAAAGCAGCTTTCCTGGCTTTTACCTTCCCAAATTATATACGAACCCTATGGAAAAAACACCGCTCCCTGTATAGGCTTGTCCGCGATTGTCTTGTCAAAACGGGATCCGGATGCGATTATGATCGTTCTACCTGCGGATCATCTTATCACTGAAACCAAGTTGTTTCAAAAAACACTGCAGCAGGGGCTTAAATTGATTGAACAAAATCCCGACGTTCTTGTAACGATCGGTATTACGCCGACCTTTGCTGCAACAGGTTACGGTTATATTCAGAAAGGCGAGAAGCAGCGGGAAAGTATTTATCGCGTTAAAAAGTTCATCGAGAAACCCAAACTTGACAAGGCAACAAAAATATGGCGGAGCGGCGATTTTTTATGGAACAGCGGAATTTTTATCTGGCGAGCCGGCACAATCCTCGATCGTATACATAAATATATGCCTGATCTTTTTTTCAGCCTGCAGGAGATTGTACCTGCGATCGGTTCGAAAGATATGGATCAAGTTTTAAAGCGGGTTTATAAAAACATAAAAAGTGAGTCTATTGACTATGGTATTATGGAAAAATCCGAAAATGTGCTGGTGATTGAAGGAAGTTTTGGTTGGAACGATGTCGGCAGCTGGGAAGAAGTTTATAAAGTGTTGAAAAAAGATTCAGCCGGAAATGTTTCAAGGGGGAAAGCGATACTCAAAGATGTAAAGAATTCATATATAGAATCCTCCGACCGTGTAGTTGCCGTAGTCGGTCTAGAAAATATCATTGTGGTTGATACTCCCGATGCTCTTTTAATCTGCGCACGCGAAAAGTCACAGGACGTAAAATGGATCGTAGAAAAGCTCAAAAAAAGCGATCGAAAAAAACATCTTTAAAATTCGGCCTTGATGAATCCGAGGCGTTGAGTGCATTTGAAACGTTGGCAAAAGCACTTGATATAGAAGTTCGTTATGAAAAGGGAGACTTCAAGAGCGGTATATGCCGCGTCAACGATAAAAATCTGATTTTGATTCAAAAGGAAATCGAAAACGAGCAGAAAATTTATATACTGGCTCGTGACCTGGCAGTGTTCAAGCTCGATAACCTGTATGTTATGCCCGAATTGAGGCAAATAATTGATCAAGTGAACGCAAAAAGTATTTCTGACCATGCCAATCCGGAGGTTAAAAAATGAAAAAAGTGAATCTGGTTGCTCATTTTAACGAACAGCTTTTTAAAACGGATTTAAAGGCAACTGATAAACAAGGGATATTGGAAGAATTGGTCAATCTGATCGTTGAGAATAAATTTATTCGCAACTCTGAAATTGTATTGGAAATGGTCCGCCAGCGTGAAAAACTCGGCAGTACAGGAATCGGCAAAGGCGTTGCGATTCCCCACGGGCGCACCACAGCTACCTCGGAAGTGATCATTGCTTTCGGAAGAACCGATACGCCTGTTGATTTCGATGCCATAGATAAAAAACCGGTCAATTTGTTTTTTATGGTCATCGCACCACCCAATGATTCGGAAAACACCTATTTGCCCATTTTAGGTACACTGGTAACGACCCTGAGTCATGCAGAAACCCGGAAAAAATTAACCCATGTACAGTCGTATCAGGAATTTCTCGGAATATTCACGGAGAAAATTTATGATTAAAAGTCAAATGGAATTGCTTGTCTCGCTTCAAGATCTGGATTTAATGATTGAAGAAGCATATGAGGTTGAAAAATTTGGTTTTCCGACCACCGGATGTGATGAATTGAAAAAAGCCAGAGAGGAACTCGCCTCAAGAATAAGCAAACCGTTTTTATTCCGTTATAAAAGATTGCGCGAAAAATTAAAACGGGCGATCGTACCCGTCAAGAATGATATATGTCTGGGATGTTTTTTGAAACAACCCACATCGGTGGGTACAAGAGCACGTGAAGACGATCAGATCTTCACCTGTGAGAATTGCGGGCGAATTTTATACTGGCTGGAATAAAGGCTGCGAAAAAAGCATAATATTTTTAATCCAGCCGGTATTTGTCCTGCCGAAAAATTAAATAATGCCGAATTTTTTCCCTAATTTTTCAAAAATATTCAGAACTTTGTCCAATTCCTCATCCGTGTGCGTTGCCATGTAACTGGTGCGCAACAATGACATTCCCGGCGGAACGGCCGGACTAATAACCGGATTGGAAAAGATGCCGTTCTCAAATAATAGTTTCCAAAATCCAAATGTTGTTTCATCTTTACCGATTATGATCGGGATAATCGGAGTTTGACTTTGACCGGTGTTAAATCCCAATTGGGTAAAACCGGTTTTCATTTTTTGATAATTGTGCCATAATTTTTCCCGCCGTTCCGGTTCTTTTTGCAAGATATCCAGAGCCGCAATAACGGTAGCTACAGCAGCAGGAGGCGGACTGGCTGAAAATATCAAAGCACGCGATGTATGTTTGATGTGATGAATGACATCTTTTTTCCCGGAAATAAAACCACCGATGGAAGCAAAGGATTTACTGAATGTTCCCATCGTAAGGTCGACCTCCTCCTCGAGATCAAAATGTTCCGCAGTTCCTCGACCGTTTTTCCCCAGCACACCGATTGAATGTGCATCATCGATCATGATTCGGGCATTGTACTTTTTAGAAGCTTTGACGAGCTCGGGTAATTTGACAATATCGCCACCCATGCTGAAAACACCGTCGCTGATCACGAGAATACCGCCATCCTTGGGTTGGTTGAGTTTGAGTATTTTTTCCAGATCGTTCATGTCATTGTGCCGGTATTTGAGTGCTTTGCCGAAAGCGAGCCGGGTTCCGTCTACTATACTGGCGTGGTTTTCACTATCTCCGACGACAAGGTCTTTACGTCCTACCAAGGTGGATATGGTTCCCTGGTTTGTTTGAAATCCGGTCGAGAAAACAAGAGCTGCTTCGGCCTGCATAAACTCTGCCAGCCGGTCCTCCAGTTCTTCATGAAGGGAAAGGGTTCCGTTTAGAAATCGGGAACCCGTACAACCGGACCCAAATTTTTCAATCGCCTTGATTGCGGCCTTTTTAACACGTTCATCTTGGGTAAGGCCCAGATAGTTATTGGAGCCGATCATGATCATTTTTTTACCGTTGATGATTACTTCTGTATCAGCTCCGGACTCGATAGCGTTAAAATAAGGGTACCAACCTTCTTCAATGGCCTGTTTCGCACGAGCTGAGGTTCCTTCTGAACATTTTTGGAATAGATCTAACAAATTAAAGCCTCCCAGTAAAAAGTGATAGTTTCGCGATACATCGGGGTTGGGTATTGGTTTGCTTTGGCATTTCCCCCACCGCAGCAAATTCGCTATAGTACATAATCTTGAATATAGGAATCGAAAGTTTTATTGTCAAGATTATTCTGAGCGGAGGCAGCTTGATTTTTTATTTGACGGGTGTAATATATTTTGTAACTTGTAATGTTACCGTGTCGGTTTATATGAGTGGGTGATCGATAAGTCTTTAGGCCACGGATTGACACGGATAAATTTTATCCGTGGCTCGTATAATCAATTTTGGTCGCCCGCCTTAACAATCCTGAAATCCCTGTAAAAATCTCAGGAGGTCAATTGAATATTCTGGTGACAGGAGCAAATGGATTTATCGGTTCTTTTTTAGTGGAAAAACTCGTCCAAAGCGGACATCATGTAAGATGTCTTGTCAGAAAAACCAGCAATCTGGTATGGCTGCAAAATCAACCGGTCGAATATTTTTATGGTGAGCTGGCTGATCCAACCACTCTGAGGGGGCTGGTGAATTTTATTGATGTGGTTTTTCATCTGGCCGGCGTTACAAAGGCGAAGAATCCCCAGGCTTATTATAACGGAAATGTATCGACCACCGAAAATCTTTTAGATATTTGTAAAAACGAAGGTTCAAAGAATATTAAATTTGTTTTTATCTCCAGCCAGGCGGCCGGAGGTCCCAGCACGGACGGTAAACCTGTAGATGAAACCTCTGTCGCTCGGCCGCTTTCTCTTTACGGTAAAGCAAAACTGGAAGCGGAAAAAGTTGTGGGGGAATATGGTAAAAAATGTATAACGACTATTATACGCCCGCCGTCGGTATACGGCCCCAGAGACAAAGATATCTATGTTATGTTTAAAAACGTAAACAGCGGTTTTTATCCTGTACTGGGCGAGGGGCGCCAACAGGCCAGCCTCATTCATGTTTTCGATCTGGTAGATGGGATTATGCTGGCGGGATTCAGCGATACAGCAAATGGGCGTCTGTATTATTTGTCCGGTGACGGCGATTATGACTGGCTGACAATCGGCCGGATGATGGCAAAGGCACTGGAGAAAAAACCACTGGTTATACATGCGCCGCCCTTTGTTCTTGATTTGATATCCTGGATTGCCGTAGGTATTTTTTCTTTTTCAAGCAAGCCGGCATTATTGAACCGTGATAAAGTCCGCGAGATGAAACAGCCTTCCTGGCTGTGCAGTAACGCCCTGGCTAAACGGGAACTGGGCTTTTTTCCCCGTATCGATATTGAAACGGGTATTCAGCAAACGGCACGGTGGTACAGGGAGAACGGGTGGTTGTCGTGAGGTTCATTTTCAAGAATCGCTCATTATTAGCTATTTTTCGTCTCCCGGCATTTTGCTGAAATCCGGCACAGGAATCCCTCGCCGTACCAACTGGCTGGCGCAAGAGTCTCTTTTTGAATAATTTTGAGAATTGTGATAGTAAATCATCAGATTCCGGTAGGCATCCGTATGATCCGGATTCACCGTGATCACTCCTTCCCATAATTCAACAGCCTTTTCCGGCATGTTGTACTTGTAGTATAACAATCCTAAATTGAACAGTGCATTGTCATAGCCGGGATAAATTTCCAGCTCCTTAAGATACATTTTTTCCGCTTTTTCCGGTTCGTTCCTGTCGGCGTAAATGAGGCCCAGGTTGTTGTGTACCATGGGTTCCAACGGATTCAACTGCAGTGATTTTTCGTATTCTTTTTCAGCCTCATCCAGCCGGCCGTCCAATTGGTACATGGCACCCAGATTACGGTGCGACAGTGGATGATTGGGCGATGTGCGCACCGCATTTTCCCAGAAAGTTATCCTGTTGGAAAAGTTTGCTGTGTGTATAAACGCCAGTACAGCCAGAACCGCTAAAACCGTTACGGTCAGTACTTTTTGCACGTTATTTTTCCAGTTGATTCTGAGTAATTGTGCTATGGCCAGCAGAATACCGATAATGGGCAGGTACAGCCGGTGTTCGAGAATATAGACAACCGGTTCGGCCGCGGGATCCGGCCGGATAAAAGTGGGCACCAAAAAGATAAAATACCACTGCAAGCCGAACCAAAAAAGCATTTTATCGGTCTTTTTGATGATAAAAGGCAGCAAAACCATCAAAGCTGTTGCGGCTATGCCGAAATAGAGGGATGTATCCCGAATATTTGCCAGAACGGACAGATTGAAAGGAAAGAAAATTTTACCCAAGTATATAAATAATGCAACGAAATTATTGCGCAGCGATAAATACACGCTGCTCAGCGACGTCGTCATGGGATTGGTCAGCGCATTTTGCCGCAGCAGAAACCATGATACAACGACCAGAATCCAGCCGGCCCATAGAAAAGTTTCATTTTTTGAAAACAGTTTTTTTTTGAGAACCAGCCGCAGATATATAAAGCATAAAAACGTAAAAAACAGTGCGGTTTCTTTGGTCAGCAGGGCCAATCCGAAAAACAAGAGATGGAACAACAAATACGGCCATTTGGATTGGTTTATCCAGGACAGAAAAAATATCATGGAAGGGAATATCAACAATCCTAAAAGCGAATCGTTACGCCCCGGAATCCACGTCACGGCCTGAACCAGCGCCGGATGTACGGCGAAGACCAGCGTTAAAAACAGTCCGACGGTTTTGTTGACACCCAGTCGGCCAAAAAGGACAAACAACAGACACGACGCCAAAATGTGTATGATAATGTTGGTGATGTGGTATCCGGCGGGGTAAAGCTTGGAAAATTGGGCGTCGAGAATAAAGCTGACGGTCAATACCGGTCTGTAAAACACCTGATCGGAGTAATTTAAAAAAACATCCCGGCTAAAAGAATGACCGATATTTGACAGGTCCTTGTTGAAAAAATACTTGTCCAGGATAAGCGCATTGTCGTCCAGAAAAGTGTAATCATAAAAAACCGATTTCGAGTAAACGGCGAGAATGCACACAATAATCAGAATAAAAGCCCACGGGATTTTGACTTGTTTTTTCAAGTCCCCCCCTTTTTTTTAAACAATGTGCAGCGTTTTATGCCCCAGCGATGCAGACGAAAGCACAGTGAATTATACAGTACACCCAGGCCGTATTTGATACTTTGAGATAGCCCGATGGTTGACGCTTCGGGAAAATATTTGGTGGGACAGCTGACCTCACCGATCCGGTAACCCAGGTGGTGGATCTGGCACAAAATTTCATTGTCGAAAATAAAATCATTGCTGTTTTGTTCGAATGGTATGTTTTTTAAAATTTCGGCGGAGAATGCCCGGTATCCGGTGTGATATTCGGAAAATTTGGCGCCGATAAGAATGTTTTGAAATAGTGTAAGGAACCGGTTTGCCACGTATTTGTAAACCGGCATACCGCCTTTGAGGGCGTTTGTTTTACCGATGATCCTGGAACCCAGCATGCAGTCGTAAACTCCTGCGGCGATGGGATAAACCAGCGCAGGCAGGAGTTTAGGCGTGTACTGGTAATCGGGATGCAGCATCACGATAATGTCGGCCTTCATGGCCAGGGCCTTGTTGTAACAGGTCTTTTGGTTCCCGCCATAACCCAGATTTTTATCATGAACGTATAGGTGCACGTTTAAATTTTTCGCGATCCGCACCGTATCGTCCGAGCTGCGGTCGTCCACCAGAATAACTTCATCCACAATACCCCGGTCGATTTCCGCCGTGGTTTGGGCGACGGTTTTCGCCGCGTTGTAGGAGGGCATGACGACGACAACTCTTTTGTTATAAACCAAAGGCGCCTCCGAAAAAGGCGATGATAGGCTGACGGTAAAGTAAAAACAAAATAAATGGATTGCAAGGGATAAATAGTGGTAAAAACGTTAAACGTTTGAACGTTGTAACGTTAGAACGTTCAAACGGTTTTATTTCACAATAAAAATAATATTAACCTCAATGTCGCCGGTATTATAGTCTGTTCCCTTTGACCACTCGGGAACTTTGCCTCAGTATACACAAGTGTAAATTTAAACAAGAATAATTAGGGCTTCCTGAAAAAGTCCGAGTAAATAACATTATGGGCACCCGGTTCCAAGCACGGGCGTCCATCGCTCTTTGAAATAGC
>JAFGEC010000566.1 GCA_016931775.1 Candidatus Zhuqueibacterota bacterium
AAACGGAATATCGAACCGTAAAACGTTAAATCCACCCAGATCGCAGCCGGATAAAAATTCAAAAACATGCGGGGCAAAATCACCGAATTTGGGTTTGTCGGCCACCATCTTGTCGGTAATGTGATGGACTTTTGTTGCCTCCGGTGGAATCGGGATCCCCGGATTCACCAGCTCGCTCCACTCATCCTGGGCCTTGTCGGGATGAATTTTAAGAAATGCAAACTGTACGATGCGATCGTTTTTTACGTCGATACCTGTGGTTTCCAGATCAAATAAAACCAGAGGCTTTTCCAGCCGGAGGTTGTGGATGTCTATGCTGTTGTTTTCAAAATCGAACAGGCTTGGTTGTTTTACGGTCATTTTTCTCCTGTGGTTGTTTTTGTTATAATACGTAAATGGAATATAAATGGCAAATGAAAAGTTAAGCGAGAGGTCGAATCATTCTATTTGAAAGCGTATGTTTCGGGAGTGGACCAGCAGCGTTACGAGACTTGAGAGTATTTCATGATGGTAAAAAAGATTTGCATTCCATTTTTCTACAGTGTATATTCGCGAAAATTAGGAATGGAGGCTTTATGCCGTCACGAACATCTGCCGGCAAGGGACATGGCTTTGGCACAGCGCCGGTTTTTCTCGCCGCCATCAGTACGATTCTCGGCGCAGTATTATTTTTACGCTTCGGCTACGCCGTTGCGCACGTTGGTGTGCTTAGGGTGATATTGATTATTTTCATCGGGCATTGTATCACCATCCCCACGGCAATGGCTATTGCAGAGATTGCAACCAATTTAAAAGTGGAGGGTGGGGGCGAATATTTTATCATCAGCCGTTCTTTCGGACATTTGATCGGAGGGACCATCGGCATTTCGCTTTATCTGTCGCAAGCCCTCTCAGTGTCGTTTTACATGATCGCTTTTTCTCAGGCTTTTACTCCTTTATTTGAATATGTTCAACAAGCGTTTAAAATTATACCCGATGTTCGCATGATCAGTATCCCCGCAACTATTTTTTTGCTGGTTCTCATTTTGAAAAAAGGCGCCAACATGGGTGTGTCCGTGTTGTGGATTATTGTGTCAATTTTGGGATTGTCACTGGTGATTTTTTTTCTGGGCAGGCCCGACACCGCCCCGGCTGCGTTGGATATTTTTTCCCATATTCCCAATCCGGATAAATTTTCAAAGGTTTTTGCCATCATTTTTCCCGCTTTTACCGGTATGACGGCCGGAGTCGGTTTGTCGGGCGATTTAAAAAATCCCCGCAGATCGATCCCGCTCGGTACGCTTTCCGCAACGGTCACCGGCATGATCGTTTACATGTTTGTCGTTTTTAAACTGGGTGCCAGTGTCACACCGGCCGAACTGGCAGGAGATCAATTGATCATGCAAAAAATCGCCCTGTGGGGTCCTATCGTTCCCATCGGACTCGCTGCGGCGACTTTTTCATCGGCAATCGGAAGTATTTTGATCGCACCCCGAACGCTGCAGGCACTTGCCAATGACAAGGTTTTACCTTTCAGTGGATTGAACCGTTTTTTGGCGGAGGGCAGGGGGGAAGCCAACGAACCGGTCAAAGCGACCCTTGCCACATCCATCATCGTTTTCGCCTTTGTTGCCATGGGAAGTGTGGATTTTGTTGCGCAAATTATCAGTATGTTTTTCCTGATCACATACGGCACACTTTGCCTGGTGAGTTTTTTGGAGCACTTTTCCGGCAATCCGTCTTACCGGCCGACGTTCAAGTCAAAATGGTTTATATCGCTCATCGGCGCTGTAGCCTGCTTTATCATGATGTTTCAAATGCAGCCGGTTTATGCCTCTTTAGCCATCGTCCTCATGGTGGTTTTATACATTGGGCTGAAAAAAGGACGAAAAGAAGATACGGATATATCCTATTTGATCAAGGGAGTGCTGTTTCAAATGACACGCAGGCTTCATATCCTTATCTAGAAACAAGAAGCAGATGTTATGGAAACGGGATGGAGACCCGCTTTCCTCGCTATTTCCAAGGATTCGCTTATACGTCTGGCGCCGTATGATTTTTTGCGCTGGATCTCCCATTATTACGGATTCGGGACTTTTTTCCATTTTATCAAGGGGCCGCTGAATGAAGAGAACCAGAAAACAGCAAAAAAAGCGTTGGAATTGCTGGTTAAACAGGGCGTAAACAGCGAGGCGGGTGTTTATGCCGATACAATCATTTCACCCAGTTTTAAAACAGCCGTGGCGCAGATTATTCAAACGCCCGGTATATTCGGCCTTGAAAATAACAGTGTACTGTTCGAGTTTTCCAAAGACGAACCGGAAGCGATCGCCGAAATCATTGACGGAGGCAGATTCGCCGCCACGCTGGGATTCAGTATTTGTGTGCTGCGCTCATCGGAGCGGCATTTCGGCTATAAAAAAAATATTCATATCTGGTTGACGCCGGGCGATTATAAAAACGCCGGACTCATGATCCTGATTGCCTACATTCTCATGGGACATCCCGAGTGGAAAAAATGTGAAATCGAACTTTTTGCCGCTTTTCATAAAGAGGATATGAACCGGCAGGTCGCAAAACTGAATCAATTGATCGAAAAGGGCCGTATTCCCATATCACTGAAGAACGTTCAAAAGGTGCCGTTCAAAAAAGGGATACGTGCATTTGAAAACCTGGTATCGGAAAATTCCGAGAACGCCGATCTGGTGATTACGGGATTTTCACAGAATAAACTGGAGGAACAGCAGGGTGAGTTTTTTAAAGGTTTTCAAAAGATCAAGGATATTTTGTTTGTGAGGGCAGGACACAGGATTGTGATTACGGAGTAGTGGGATATTGATAAAACGAATGAGGCACTTTTGGCCCAGGTGTTCTTTTTTCCCCTACATGTAGAGTGAAAAACCGCTCCCCATAGGGGTGCCTGAATAATACCTTAACGTAACACCAAAACAAACGGTTTTTTTACATTTTTCAACCGTACCTACAGCACGGAATTTTTTTTAATCAGAACCCGTCAATAAATTGACGGGCTATTTTCAAACGCCCCTTACGGGGCTTGCCATTCTTTAAAATTCTGTGGTTTTGATGCAAAAAGTTACAAGATTGAACAATAATTAACTTTTGTACACCCTTGGAAATGTGGAAAAATTTGAACGAGCAGGAGAATGAATTTACCCCGTCCCACTAGTGACTTATTACATATAGCTGGATATTTATTTTGTAAATCAAAATTACCTATTTTACCAATATCACCTTTAACACCCTGATCTGACTGTTTGAAACATAATTGATAAAATAAATACCACTGGCCAGAGTCCCGGCATAGAGGTTCATCATATGATTTCCGGACGGTAAATATCCTTTATATATTTTTTTTACCCATCTTGCATTCAGGTCATACAGGTCCAACTCGACATTTTCAGAATTTGCTGTTTGTATCCAAATTTGCGTCGAATGATTAAACGGATTGGGATAATTTTGATAGAGCAAAAAGTTTTGAACAGGATAAATTTCATTTTCAACATTTCCCGGAATGGGATTATAATCAATTGTGACCCACCAGATATCTGTTTTTTCCTCGCTCTGGTGCTCCCAGACAATGGCGACTTTGCTGCTATCTCTTGGCCCAATAATACCAATAATTGGCTTGGAATCATCGCCTTCCGATTCAGAGATATTTAATATGCTGTCCGCAGAGGAGTGGATATCTCGTCGTTTAATAAATATTTCTTTATTGTCCAAAGAATCAGTATCAAAAGCGACGAAAAAATCCGTATATGTTGGCGTGGCTCCGCTTGTTGGTATCGGATATCGGAAAAGCATCGGATGCTCAAAACTCGCCCGCTTGTTATTCGTTTTTACAAATCTGTGGCCAAAAAAATCTGCATGTACAACCTTCCAAACACTGTCCTCCAATGTTTGATAAGAAATACCTCCCAATGTTCCGAAGCTTGGATTAATATTATGAGTATCATTTGATATTTTTTCAACTTCCCAATAAGGCAAATATTCTCTATGTTGACCGATATGTCTTGCAAAATATATTTGTTTGTTATTCTCATCTCCTTTCTCATAAACAATCATAGGATCATCCGAATATTCATAAGGAAAGAGCTTTGGATTCGAACAACTCATGCTATCCACTATGAACGTTTCCGAATCTTTATTCGTGTAAATGAGCTTACCTTCTTGTATCCACGCGAGTCCTTTGCTACCGATTGATGGACTGGAATTATTGAGAGTAGTATCTCCGACAATTCGAACATTGCTAAAGCCGCCATTTTTAAAATCGCAGGTTAATAGCTGCCAAAGAGTATCAATCTTTGATTGCCAAGCAATTCTTACATTTTCCTCAACTGGATCAAAAGCAATTGTCGGTTTGATATTTTGATTCTTGCCTGAATAAACTGAATAGATATGATTTTTGTTAGCACCAAGTTGCTTAAAGTAGATGGTGTAAATAGAATCTAACTGATTTTCCCAACAGATGTAAGCATCATCGAGTATCTCTTGGGCCGATGACGAAGCAAGAGCAACATTTCTATTATTTCCTTCGATTGTTATAAGCTTCTCCACTGAAAATGTCTGGCCGTTTAAAACTGTGGCAAATAATAGTAAGCAAAAATTAACTACGAACGCTTTTATTTTTATCCCTTTTCTCATAATTTTTTTCAACATAACATATTATTACTTTTAGGCAATTATATTATTTTACCAAACTCATCTTCCGGCTCCGCACATATTTTTCGCCGTTCTGCGTCGAAATCTCCAACCGGTACAAATAAATCCCCGCCGCCACTTTTTTGCCTGTTGAATCAGTACCGTCCCAGTTTACCTGGTAATTCCCACTCGTATGGAATTTTTGTACCAGAGTTTTGACATGCTTTCCTAAAAGATCGTAAATTGTTAATTCAATATAACCGGCCCTCGGTAAAGCGTATTCTAAATGTGTAAAGGGATTAAACGGATTGGGATAATTTTGTGCCAAATGAAAATCACACAAGGCGCCGGAAAATTGATCCACACCAACGATATCGTGGGAAACAAAAAAGGCAAACGGTTTATTACACCATAAAAGATCACCACTTAAATTCCGGGCCAGGACTTTCCAAAAATACGTTTTTCCAGGCGTTAATCCGCTGTGGGTATATTTTGGTACTTCAATTCCCGGAATAATAACCGGATTGACGAACGCCGGATTATCAGCCAGATAAATATCGTACGTCACTTCCCAGGAATAGAAAGTATCGACGGCTGCCGGTTCCCAAATCAGGGATACCGTACGGCTGGTTAATGTGACATCGTTTTGGGGCGAAAGCAAAAAATAGTTTATAAGTGAAACAGACCGGGGTGCAGGATATAATTTAAAACGAATATCACTGGTGCCGTACTCATGCAAGAGATTTTGCCAGCATACCACAAATTGCCCACCACTCAATGAAACCAGATTGTGATTAACTTGAGAGTTATCAGTAGCAGTATTTATCAAAAATTCTTTACCTCGTTTGGTTCCGGCAGCATCAAATCGTTGACAGTACACTCCGAGCCCATCACCATCCTGATTATTACTTGACCAGCTTATCAAAAATCCACCGTCGGCAACTCCTGTCGCCCGGGGATTCGTTTGTGAATCTATAGTATGACTATTGATCAAAAATTCCGTCCCGATTTTGTTTCCATTTTGGCCGAATAATTGTCCGAGAATACCATCATTATTATTATCGGCTCCAAATGACTGCCAACAAACAACAAAACCATCTCCACAGCTCGCAATGTCATATTCAAACATGTATTTTCCCGGTGTGATATTGACCACAAATTCAGACAGGGGACCATTTATCGTGTATATACGGGCGAAAAGATTCATATTGTCAAATCCATCAACATAAATCCGCCGGGCTTCACCCCAGCAATAAACAAGGTGTCCCTTTTTTAGTCTGATAACCTTTGCACTGCTGGGAAGATAGCTATTATCCTCATTGATAAAAAATGCTTTACTCAAGGATTCACCAATAACGCTAAAGTGCCGGCCGCGGATACTTGTCCTTAACCCATTTTCAAAATTACTATACCAGCAAACAATTAGTTCGTTACCTGAAGGATTTATAATATCCGAAATAAAACGGATCAGTTCATCCTGGTTATGAACGCAAAATTCGCGAGATAACGGATTTGCCAAACTGTCAAAAGAACGTACAAATATATCATTCAGTGTTCCGTTTACCCTATTTTGCCAGGCAACTGCAAATCCACCATAGTCCAAACCGGTGACTAGTGGATAATCGCAATATTCAGGTACTTTGCTCTGAATATTAAATTGTTTGCCCACGGCACGGCCGTCAGCATCAAACCGTTGTCCGTAAATTCCATAATTTTCTGGATCCTTATTTGACCAAACCACTATGAATCCGCCGTCGGATAAGGCCGCAATATCGGGAACGCAGAGTTTTTTCTCAGACGACGAAATAATAATTTCAGTATCATATACTCCCTGAGCATGAACGAAACAATAAAGCAATAATCCCAGAATTATTTTTTTCATCTTTTATCGTTCCTCGCCGTTTGTAATTGAAAAAACTGTATAAACGTCCTCAGACATATCGAGGATAATTATAACGTTCACACGATATCTTTTGGCGTCTTGCCGTCACTTCACCTAACCAAACTCATCTTCCGGCTCCGCACAAATTTTTCACCGTTCTGCGTCGAAATCTCCAACCGGTACAAATAAACACCCGCCGCCACTTTTTTACCTGCCGAATCCGTGCCGTCCCAGTTAAACTGATATATCCCGGCCCGTTGTCTTTGTGCCACAAGTACCTTGACCAGCCGTCCGGACAAATCATAAATTCGAAGGGTAACGTTTCCTTCGACAGGAATTTTGTATCCGATTGTGGTGGACGGATTGAAAGGATTGGGGAAATTTTGCGCCAGCTCGAATCCGTCGGGGATGAACTTTTCTTTTTGTTCCGCTACGGCCGTATTTTCACCATCACCGGGATCGTTGGGATCGGAATAAAACGCCGTATAAGGAGTGAGTATCTGAAATATAATGGACAGCTCGACCACCTGATCCACAAGCTCATCCTTTTCACCGTAAATGGCGATCTGGTCCAGCAGATAATCGATCTTGGCACTGGCCCACAAACGCGGAATGAAACGGTGCCCGCCGGGTGTTTGGGGAAAATTTGCGGTCGAATTCAGGGTGATCTCCCGGTCATTCAGCGTACCCGTTAAATAGACCGGAAAAGAACCGGAATTTTTATATATTCCCAGTTGCATGACCTGATTGCCCCAGAACAGATCCGGCAAGGGGCGCGGAAATTTTTCCGCGGTCACCAGCCCGTCGATGTATATATCCAGCCCTTTGATGACCGGCTTGGAAATGCGCATAAAATGATTTGCGATCACTTTGGCGATATCGGCGTCCTGCTGAATAAACGATACATAGCCGCCGTTTTCCACCGCCAGTTGTGTCAGCAATGTCTCGCTCACATCATTGCCGATGCCGAATGAAAAAATCCGTACATCATGTGTATTCTGTTCACGCACTTTTTGTAAAATATCCGGGATAAACGTCGTACCCCAGGTGGGATAACCATCGGTGAGGAAAATAATCATGTTGGTACTCTGAGCATCAAAAGTCTGCTGTAAAGATGCGGTCAGCGCATCGGAAATGTTGGTCAAACCGAGCGCGCCGATATCCGTCACAAATGTGCGTGCATTTTGAATGTTCGCATTCGTGGCATCCACCAGATCCGGTTGAAATTTGACCACCGTGGTGCCAAAAGTGACAATATTGAATTTGTCCTGTGGTGCCAGGTTGTCCAGAAACGTCATGAGCGACTGCTTGAGCTGGGTGATGCGTAATCCTTCCATACTTGAGGAAACGTCCGCCGTCATGACGATGCGCCTGGGCAAGATTTCTTCGTCCGTGATCTCATCCGGCGGAGTGATCCATATGGCGTAAAATGAATCGCCACCCAGCGAATCGCCGGCTGTCGGTGTATAGCGCAGCATATTGACATCGACCTGATCCCGGCGGGTTTCGAATTCGACGTACAAATCTTTGTCAGGCATAAAGTTTTCATCGCCAAAAGTAATATCATAACGAAAATCACTCGTTTTGGAAATCAAAGTCGCTGTGGATTCATCGTGGCTGGGTGAATGAAAATGCTTGTAAGGATTTTGCGACTCAAATTTTCCGGAAATCGATACCCTGTTCAACGGTTTCGGCGACAGGCCCACCGCGTTGAGTAAAAAAGTATAAGCTACGCTGCCGAATTCGTAGGGCAGCATTTGAACATAGGTGATTTCGGTACGAACATCGCTGTTGGCATTGATGGGCGCAATACTTAAACGATATAAATTGTCACCCATATATTCCAGCAATGCCGGATCCAGGGATTGCCGGATTCGCCCCTCATAGGCATTGCGTGCCGCCTGGCGTTCGCGCACGTCGCCTTTGTAACGAATGCCGTTAAACCAGTAATACAGTTCGGATACCACGGCACCTTTCGGTAAGGGGAATATCCAAACGGCCTCGACAACCGTATTCATTTCATTCCGGAAGACCTGATCCACATGGGTTACGGCCACCTGGCCCTGTACGTCCACGGTGGCGTCAACGGTTTTGATCCACATTTTATTATAGGTTGCGTTGCTCCAAAGAGGACGGGAAAACAGGGCGCCGATGGCGAAAACGGATTGAACCGATATTAAAAATATCGATATAACGAGTGTAGAGATTCTTGAATTCATGATGACCTCCGGAATTTTTTTGAAACATGGGTTCCCGGGGCTGATCAAAAGCTATTAATTAATATATGTATTTTTATTTTCATACCTTTTTTTCAACTTTTGACTCAGCCCCGGTGCAATCCTTTAAAGAAATGCTCCCGGCTCACTTTATTTCACCAGCATCATTCGAATCGTACTCACTTCCTGGCCCACCTGTAACTGGGCGATATATACACCAGACGGCAGAACCCGGCCGGCATAATCGACGCCGTTAAAAAGGATCAGATG
>JAFGEC010000567.1 GCA_016931775.1 Candidatus Zhuqueibacterota bacterium
CTGTGGCTTTGATGGTCAAGGTCGGTCTTTTCACCGTTGTTATTGCGACCGGCGTTTATTTTTATAAAATTCATATAAGGGATTTTATGGCTATCAGCAAGATGATGCCTTTGGAGTAAAATCAGAAAATCGGATTGTGGGCAAGTATGCAATTCATCATTGTTTTTTTGAATTTTGATGCTTCTCGGATATCATTTTTCAAGCGAAAACGGATCCTACTCAGCCTTTGTAAAATATGGTGTCTGTTTTTTGTAATATTCTTGCGTTATGAGGCGCTGATTATTAATCCAATGCAAAAAGTTATTAAAACTTTTTGAAATCTTATTTCAAAATCAGCATCTTTTTCAAATCAGAAAATTCCTGCATTTGGATTTGATAGAAATAGACACCCGTAGGCAGTTGAGATGAGTCGAACCGAATCCGGTAGAGGCCGGGTTTAGTTTCCGTATCGACCAGGGTCAGAACCTCGCGTCCCAACAGGTCATAAATTTTCAGCATCACACGGCATTGTTCCTTGACGGCGTACTCGATGGTCGTCTCCGGATTAAAGGGATTAGGATAATTTTGTCGTAATGAAAATTCTGTGGGGATGAAGGGTTCTTCATGTTCAGTCACTTGAGTAAAGGTTATAATCCGCACAATTGCTGAACCGGTAATTTGACTCAATGTATCTGTGGCTGTGATCCTGAAAAATCCGGTATCGTCCGCGGCAATATATAAACCGTTGTTTTCGATGCTGCCGCCGTTCGCGCTCCAAAGTATGGATGTGGCGACAGAGTCGCCCCGGGCATTATAGCCCTGAGCAAAAAATTGTTGACTTTGTCCCACTTTTAGTTGAACGGAATCCGGAGTGACGTCAATACGCGCACATCCCGTGTGAATGCGCACAAAAGCGGTATCTTTTCTGTGGGAAAAGATTTCTTCAGCCACTACGGCATAATTTCCGGGATCAGTGCCTGCGATATACAAACCTGTATCATCGATGATGCCTCCGTCGGCCTTCCAGGATACCCTGATTGACACCGGTTGATTCAATGAATCGATTCCGATGGCAGAAAATTGATACTGCTGTCCTGGATACAAAACGACGGAATCAGGCGATTTGTAAAATATATGTCCGCCTGGATTGCTGTCATAAAAATGTGATTCTGTTTCTTCAGTTACGGCAAACGAAAAATCGCTACCGGGAAAGTTGCTGAACGTGACAGATGTTTTTCATTTCTCGAAAAGAACGTTCTTGACCTTTCGTCTATTTTTTATATATTATTTTTAAGGCCTGAATTTATCTGATTATTGGTAAAATGGCATCATCACATGTTAGTTTCTCAAAGGTTAGGGAAATGAGCAAAAAGAAAACTCAGCTTGTTAAATTCAACTTTTTCGTCTTGATAAACGGAATCGAAGACGATAGTAAAAATGCCGGAGTGAGGTAAACGGCCATGTCGTAAGGCTTAGCCTTCTATGGCGTGATTTGTATTAGCATTCACATTCGAAAAGTGACACTGGATCACAATTCCGGCGTTATGCCCAATAAAGAAATCAAAACAAAAGATATGAAAAAAGCATTCATCTACATATTTATAACGATTTGTGTATTATTTATAGACTTGTCCTCTGGTATAATAAAATGTTCAATCCGAAAAAACCGTCTGACTTTGATCATGAAGTTAATCCATCGGTAATTGCGGGAATAATTGACATGATCGATATCGTATAGGAATGTGTCATGTCAACAGGTGAAAAAAAATCTACTGATCTGGTAAATACCGCACTATACAAGGGATTCGTCATTCCCGGCTTCAACATCCCTTATATTCCGATGATGGAACCTGTTGTTCAGGCCTTGCGGGATACCAACAGCTTTGGATTCATGATGGTCGCCCGTCTGGAATGGATCAAGTTTGAGGCGGGCAGTCTTGAAAGTATTTATGATGAATATCAACGGTTGAAAGATCCGAATTTTACACGACTGCACCTGGATCATATACCTGTTTTAGACGAAGATGGCTTTGAGGTTGATTACATTGATATTATTAACAGAGCAATAGAACGAGGATATGATTCTGTTATGGTAGACGGCTCGCGTTTACCGCTTGAAAAGAATATTCAATGTACCAAACAAATTGTAAAACTGGCTCATGATGCCGGAATTCCAGTTGAAGCCGAACTGGGGGCCGTCTTGGGGCATGAAGAGGGCCCTCTGCCTCCGTATGAGGAATTATTTGAATCCGGTGCGGGATTTACGGATGTCGATGAAGCGCGGCATTATGTGAGAGAAACCGGTGTTGACTGGCTTTCAGTGGCAATCGGAAATGTACATGGCGCGATTGCCGCATCTCAAAAAAACAAAAAAAAAGTGCAGGCGCGATTGGATATTGAACGGCTGAAGGAAATTTTTTCCGCCGTAAAAATTCCCCTGGTTCTGCATGGCGGCACGGGAATTAAAAAGGAATACATTTCGAGTGCTATTCAACATGGAATTGCAAAGATTAATATCGGAACCGCTATTCGCCAGCCCTATGAAAATAAAATAGAGTTCTCATTAAAAGCAGCCCAAGAAGCGGTCTATCAAACGACCCGATGTATCATCCGTGAAAAATTGGAAATCGAAAATAGTGCAAACTTTTTAAAATAAGAGTGTAGTTGATACCCAAAAATGGCCCAACGTTGCTCTTTGGAAAAAAGACAACAGGCTTTTCGTTGTCAAGTAAACACTCCTGCTGACCACATTGCCCTTTAGTGAGAGAGCTAATGAAGGAAAATTTAAATGACGGGATTTTTGAACCATGAGTCTGCTTGGAATAGATATCGGGACCACAGGCTGTAAAGCGGCCGTGTTTTCTAATGACGGGATAAATCTGTCGTATGCTTACAGGGAATATCCGATTATTCATTCGGCTGAAGGGAAAAATGAACTGAACAGCCAATTGGTGTGGGATAGCTTGTGTGATGTCATTTCGCAGGTCGTTCATAAAGCTGCAAATGACCGGGTAACCGCTCTGTGCACGAGTTCTATGGGGGAAGCGGCGACGCCGGTTTCTCATGATCGAAAAATACTCGGTAACTGTATTTTGTCGAGTGATGAACGCGGTAGCAAATTTATTGCAAAGATATCGGATAAATATAAAAAGGCCGGATTTTATAACATTAATCCTAACTTATTAGGAACGAACTATACCTATCCGAAATTGGCATGGCTTGCTGAAAACGAGCCTGAGCTTTTTAACAATACGTACAAGTTCCTTCTATGGGATGGCCTCGCCGGCTATCTGTTCGGTTGTGAACCATTTGTCAGTTATTCCATTGCAAATCGTACCCTGCTTTTCGATATTCATAAACAAGACTGGTCCGATGAGCTCCTAAATTTCACAAAAATAAATCGTGAGAAACTCCCTGTTTGTAAGCCTGCAGGTGCTATCGCCGGGATTGTATCTGATTTTATGGCACAAAGCCTGGGATTGCCGAAAGGGGTCAAGGTTGTCGTCGGAGGCCACGATCAATGCTGCAACGCACTCGGTGCGGGATTGTTTCGTGCGGGAAAAGCTGTTGATGGAATCGGAACATTTGAATGTATTACACCGGTTTATAATCATATCCCAAAAGCAGAATATATGCTGGAACAAGGGCTGAACATTGAACATCATGTGGTCCCCGGATTATATGTCTCATTTCTCTATAATCAGGGTGGCTCCCTGGTAAAGTGGTTTCGCGATACTTTCGCAAAAGATTGTGTGGGGGGAAAAAATATCTATGAGAAATTATCCGCCGAGATGCCGTCCGAGCCTACTCCGTTACTTGTTTTGCCGTATTTCGAAATGTCCGGTTCGCCGCATTTTTTAAAAGATGCCTCAGGTGTGATAATCGGATTAAAGATGAATACGACGCGGGGTGAAATTTTAAAGGCAATCATGGAAAGTGTGACCTACTATTTTGTTGAAAGTATCGACTCACTCCGCAAGATAGGCATTGACACCTCTGAATTTATTGCAACAGGAGGGGGGGCGAAATCCGATCGCTGGCTGCAAATAAAAGCCGATATATACGGCGTTCCTTTCGTGCGGAATCGTATTTCCGAATGCGGACTGGTGGGTGCTGCCATACTTGCGGGAAAAGCAACAGGCGTTTTCGCCAGTATAGAACAGGGCGTCGAAAAATTCGTACAAACCGAACGTATATTCGAACCGGATAAAAAAAAGAATTCCATATATCGCGAGCGATGTAAAAAATATCAGGAGCTTTTTCTGCTGATGAAGGATTATTTGGCGGATTTTTAGCGAGAAATGACGGAAAATCAAAGGTAATATGGGATTACACATTCAATAACCGGAGGAAAAAGATGTTGTTTGACCTCAAAAGATTTCTGATGATAATTATAATGTTCGGCGTGCAAACGGTAAGCGCGCAGGATTTTCCGACTCAAAAGCAGGTGTTGGAAAAAATGACACTCGCGAATGATTATTTTATGAAAAAGTGGCCGGATCCGGCGATTGACATCGTGACCGACCGTGCCCGGCCAAGCAACATCTGGACCCGCGCAACTTATTATGAAGGCTTGATGGCTCTTTATAAAACCGACCCAAAGGATACGTATTACAACTATGCGGTTCGGTGGGGCGAAGGCCACGATTGGGAGCCCGCATATGGCGGTACCCGGACGACCAACGCCGACAATCAGTGCTGCGGTCAGACCTATCTTGAGTTATATCAAATCGACCCTCAATCGAAACGGCTTGCAAGCATTAAAGCCACCATAGACAGGATGGTCAATAATAACGATAATTCCCACTGGTGGTGGATCGATGCTTTGCAAATGGCCATGCCGGCAAGCAGAAGCGCATGCAAATTGGCAAAGTTTGGTTTTGGATTGGGATTTGTCATAAGCGGAATTGTGGTTTTTCCAAGCGTGGCGAAGATGATGCAAACTCATGAACTGGCCTTAAATGTCGGTGCCATGTTTGTGTTCGGCTTGCTGCGTGCTATTGATTGGTTACCGGTTGAAAGATTTTGGAAACGCTGGAAAAAGCGTTAAAAAGCATGAGGCGGCGGTTTTTGCCAAAGCCGTTGGGCCACCTCACGACGATATAAAAAACCTGTCAGGATAAAAATCCTGACAGGTTTAATAATGAGAAGAAGAACCCGTCCAAAATTTGTTAAC
>JAFGEC010000568.1 GCA_016931775.1 Candidatus Zhuqueibacterota bacterium
ACTCAGGCTGGAAGTTATACTGTAAGCCTGACGGTTTCGGGACCAAATGGCAGCAACACGCATACAAAAAGCAATTATATCACCGTAACGACGGCAGGCAGTGCTCCTGTTGCGAATTTTTCGGCTTCACCCACATCCGGAAACAGCCCGCTGCCGGTTCAGTTTACAGACCAGTCCACCGGTACCATCACCAGCCGAACATGGAATTTCGGCGATGGCGGATCCAGCACGGCCGTGAATCCCAGCCATACGTATAATCAGGCAGGAAGTTATACCGTTAGTTTGACGGTTTCGGGCCCGGACGGCAGCAATACGCATACCAAGAGCAATTATATCAATGTCACGACGGCCGGCAGTGCTCCTGTTGCCGATTTTTCTGGCTCACCCACCGCAGGGTATCAGCCGCTTACAGTCAATTTTACGGACAAATCCAGTGGTGAAATTACCAACCGGACATATAAATTTGGTGACGGCAGCACCAGCACAGCTATTAATCCCAGCCATACCTACAACAACATTGGAACTTTTGATGTACAGTTAACTGTTACCGGCCCTTATGGAAGCGACAGTAAAACACGTAAAGCTTTTATAACAGTTTCATCCCCAAACGATGGACCGATTGCCGAATTTTCAGCAATGCCGACGTACGGTAAAAATCCGCTCACTGTACAATTTACCGATCTTTCAAGCGGTAATATTAACAGCAGAACCTGGAATTTCGGTGATGGCAATACAAGTACCGCACAAAATCCGGGACATACGTATGCAAATACCGGTGTTTATACCGTTCGATTAACAGTGCGGGGTTCCGATGGTACGGACTCAATGACAAAAGCCGATTTGATTACGGTTACAGATACGGAGGATGAGTTACAAGCAAACTTTTGGGCCGAGCCGCTTTCCGGAAATGCGCCACTCTCAGTGGAATTCTCCGATAAATCGATCGGCTATGTTACCAAATGGAAATGGGATTTTGGTGACGGACAGACAAGTTCTGAACCAAATCCAAACCACCATTATGAAAACGCCGGTTATTATTCTATTGGTCTCACTGTTGAAGGGCCGGTTGGTACCGATTCCAAGACGCGCAGAAATTTTATCGAGGTTTTTCGCTCCGCCGGTCTTGAATCGGTGGATGTATCCATCCCCACAACGTTTCATATGATTAATTATCCCAATCCGTTTAATCCACGGACGACGATTCAGGTTGCTCTACCCAAGACTGAAATTATTGAAATTGATGTTTTAAATCTGAAAGGAGAAAGAGTCGACTATTTGTATTTTGGTGAGTTGACTGCAGGCTATCATACCATCGACTGGCATCCTTCTTCCCTGCCATCAAACATTTATTTTATAAGAATGAAATCGCCAAGTTATCATCAAGTAACAAAATGTATTTTATTAAAATAGAGGATATTTACCAAGGAAAACACCCAAAATTCCCCTTATTTGATTTAGATAAATATTTTCGGCCACTTTTATTATGGCGTGGAAATATGACCACAACAGAAATAACAAAGACTGACAGAACGGAAGTTTTTTCATGTGCAGTTTTGAATCTGTTTTAACAAATGTATGTTTAAAAAAAGGTACGTTTTCCTGACAGTTCGTCCCCCTGTAACTAGTGTTTTTTTTTATCGCCGACTGCCAAACTTTTACATTTTTCCTCCATTAATGCTTGTCAAATTATCGATTTTTTTGTATATTTTATTTATTATGATAAAGTTAACGATCAAAATCCTCGTTGTTTTACTGGCGGCAAGCAATATCGTCAGGCCTCAATCTGATAAAATTTTTCAGTATATTCACCCCCTTCCTGATTCCCGATATGTATCAAGGTACACAACAATAATCGTAAAATTTTCAAAATCTTATCAAAGCCATATAACAGACATTTCGAATATTTTTCAGGTCACCGGTTCTGAAAGCGGCAGCCATTCCGGGAAATCATTCTTTTCCGATGACCGGCAAACCGTCATATTTAAACCGCATCTCCCCTTTCATCGTTCGGAAAGGATCACGGTTTGTATCTCGCCTGTGACCAAAATGGCGATTGGGTCTTTGGATTCCCTGAAATTTCATTTCAACATTACAGATAATGATGACATTTTTCTCTCACCATTGTATTGCCCAACTGACAAAACCTCGGAAGAGCATTTACAATTTACAGAATTCGACAGCGTACGGATGATAAATGGCGTTTCCGTACCCCATGATTTTCCCGGTTTTAAGTCAAAAATCCTGGGACCGACAGCGCCTGGTGATTTATTTTTAACCAATTGGGGCGGAACACCCTACTTGATGATTCTAAAAAACGACGGCACACCTCAGTTTTACAAACGTTTACCATACCGAGCCATGGATTTTAAAGTCCATCCGAACGGTATACTCACACGCTGGGCCTTTGAAGGAGTCGATGGATATATCGCGATGGATTCAACATTTGCAGTTGTGGATACGTTTAAATGTCAACACGGATATGCAACCGATGAGCATGGAATCGAAATCCTGGAGAACGGACATTATATGCTTATCGCTAAAGATATTCAGCAAATGGATTTGAGCAAAATTCTTGCAGGAGGACGAAATGATGCAACGGTAATCGGTAATCATATCCAGATTTTAGACACCAAAAATCAAGTTATTTTCGAATGGCGATGTTGGGATCATTTTGACATTCGGGATGCAGTACATGAAGATTTAACGGCAAAAACCGTGCATCCTTTTCACATCAACGCAGCAGCAATCGATCTCGACGGCAATATCCTCATATCCAGCCGGCACCTTTCCGAAATCACAAAAATAGACCGAAAAACAGGAAAAATTATATGGCGTCTGGGCGGTATAAATAATCAATTTGAATTTTTAAACGACGAGGATATGTTCTCTTACCAACACGACATCCGGCCTATACCACAAACGACCGATCGATATACGTTGTTTGATAATGGAAATTACCATACGCCCCCGTATTCGCGCGCTTTGGAAATAAAGATCGACTCGAAATTTATGGCTGCATTTAAAGTATGGGAGTACAAACCACTCAAACCCCTTCATGCCGTTTGGATGGGGAATGTACAGAGATTACCCAATGGCAATACCCTGATTAACTGGGCTGAAGCCAAATTCCCAAAAGTGACTGAAGTGGATCCCAACGGAGAACTTTTGTTTGAGGGAGATTTTCAAACCCAGGCTTTATGCTATCGGACTTTTCGTTTTCCATGGAATGGTAAAGCAGCTGCGCCTTATCTTATTGCAGAAACATACCAGGATAAAATCGTCCTTCTTTTTAACAAGTTTGGAGATCATGTTGTAAAATACAACATTTATTATGGTTTCTCACCCCGACCCGTCAAATTGTTAGCATCTACTGGAAAACCCTGGTATGTTCAATCCGGCTTGGAAAATCAACGAACATATTATCTCCGTGTAACAGCAACTGACAGCATGGGAAACGAGAGCAGTTTTTCAAATGAAGAAAAAGTACTCGTACAATATGCTGATTCGGGAGGAAATCAAATCGTTAATGGAGATTTTTCTAAAGGCATGGAGGGGTGGATTACTCAATTTAGCGGTAATGCGCAGGGGAATGTTGCCATCGACGAATCCGGTCAGTACCATGTGAGTGTTGAAAATGGGGGCTCGAGTCTCTCGCAAGTTCAATTTATCCAAAAGAACATAAAATTGAGACAAGGTTTTTATTATCTTTTCGAATTTGATGCCAAAACAGAGGACAGCAAGACAATTGAAGTGAAAATCGAAAACCAGGGTGAGCCTCACATTAATTATTCAGAAATCGGTAATATTGCCCTAAAATCGCGAATGGAAAAATTTCAATTCCGTTTTAAAATGAATTCTACAACGGATTATAATGCTCAACTGGTATTTAATTGCGGAAAATCAAATAGTGACGTCTGGATTGACAACATATCTTTAAAACAGGACATGGACACACCCGTTGTGATCCATCAAAGTCAACCCAGTGGCTTTTTTGTTCATCAAAATTATCCAAATCCTTTTAACAACAGCACAAATATACAATTTTACCTGGCAAATAAAAGCGATGTCACACTTTTGATTTTTAATTTAAAAGGACAGGCGATCAATAAAAAAACATACCGGCGCCTGGATCCCGGAACACACGATGTTTTATTCAGAGCGGATAATATTCCCTCGGGGTGCTATTTTTATCGGCTAACAGCTCAAGGGGCAAATGGCTGTATAGACCAAACCAATGTAGGCAAAATGTTGTATTTAAAATAAGGCCATATGGCCAAAACGTAAATAGTTCAGAGAAAGTTATACTTATCACTCTTTTCACTCTTTGTGAACTTTTTAAATATGTCCAACAGGGCAATTTTTGGGGCTGCCCTCAAATCTCCATGGATACTTTTCCACCATTCATGTTTTTCGCTTTATATTCCGGCCATTATTTAACGTTCAACAGCTATTGTTCCCAGTTTATGCCCGGAAACCCGGTTGTTTTCCAACTCGACCGGTGAACCGTTTTTATACATAAAGACTGCCGCTTTTTGAAATCCGTATCCTGTATCCCGGATGGTATTTCCCTTGAGCAAAACATTTTCCGCCGGACTGTTAAACGAAAATCCATACCCCCCTCCTCCCGTACCATTATTTTCAATGATATTATTAATAAAGGTGTTACTATGAGGGGCATTGGATTGTCGTTCCGCACGAAAATGGACACCGTCTCTGCCGTTCTCAAAGATATGATTATTTTCGAAAAGCATATCGGTGTCTTTATGACCGGTACACAAACCGTAGCGTGTATTGTGGTGAAATTTATTCCCGACCACTTTGCCGTGATGTACACGCCAGCAAATAAAAAGTCCGTCCTGCTCATTGTGGTGAACGTCATTGTCCTGAATAGTGGTCAACGGCGATCCGGAGCCCGGATGTAATCCGCAATGAGTACAGCCGGTGACGGTATTATGACGAATTGTTATATTTTCCGTGATCTGCCAACTGATACCGTCACCATCGAAATCCCGAACGTGAACATTTTCAACGATAACATTTTTAGACTTGTGGATATACACACCACCGGCACGGCAACCGTTAATATAATCGTTGTTATCCTTGTTGCCGTCTATAACCAGGTCAGTTATTTTGACGCTATCAGTACAGACGGCGGCAATTATTGAACATGCGTTGGATATTATTCCGTTGTGGTCGGCCCGGTAATCTCTGACAAGATATGTATCGATATACACAACATTATCAACGACTTTGGTTATTACAGCCGTCGATACATCCCAACCACCATTTTGGTCTTCGTCGTATATTTGTACACCCATGCCGGCCTCAAATCCCGCCGGATCCTGGACCGTCAATTTCAATTCGCCGTAATCGGCATCGACAATAAACGGTGTTGAAAATCCGTCCGTTTTTCGCAGTACGGTTTTAGAGCCTGAGCCACAAAGAGTGACATAATCGGATAAAAAAACAGGAGCCGTAATGTCAAATTCACCCGGTAGAAGCTTGACGGTACCTCCACCTCGTGCCGCAACAGCATCAATAGCGGTCTGGATCGCCTTGCTATTAAAACCGGCAATATCGGCATTTGAACCTCCCACAGTAAAAATCCGATTTGACTCTAAAGGATATACCAGTGCATCGACCTGAAATCCGTTTTGTGCATAAACAGTCAGATGCAATAACACAATCAGCCAGGAGAATCGAATCATACGCGCCCTTTATTTTTCGAAATATAGAAGGATTATTGTTTCAACTCTATAATATCCTCTCTGTGCTCGCGGATACCCATATTAATCTCTTGTTGGGATAATTTTAAATATTCCTGAAAAAGTGCATACTGTTTTTCTTGTAAAACTTTATCAATTTTATCGGGTGTTGCATCAATTTTTTTCTGCAATGCCAGCAGTTTTACAGCGACATTCTTTTTCTTCTCAAATAATTCATTCGCCTTGGCTGCGTCTTTTACATCATCTTTTAAATCCTTTTTTTCGTCAATCGCTTTGACCGTTTTTCGACGTGCTGCTTTTCTGTCTCCATCCTGATCACGGCGCTCTCTCACAGCCTGCCTTCTGGAACGATTGACGTCTTTTTTTGAATCGGCCACTTCCTTTTTCGCCTGTTCGACTTCGACAGCAGACTCTACGACATCTTTTTTCAACTCAATAGCGATCAGTCTTTCAATTTTCTCCAGCGCAACTTTGTTGTCAGTTTGCCGTATTTTGTCCCATTTAATGATCAAATCCGACAGGCGATCCAGATCCTGGACATCATCAGCTATCTTTTTTTTATCCTGAACGACTTCCCGCTGTTCGGAACGTTTTTCAACCGCTCTCATTTTCTGCGTCATTCCCAAACCTGCACAGAAAATTATGATTAATACCGTTATTGCAAAAAACGTCGGTTTCATATTACCTCCTTATTTGGTTAATATCATTTCGATCGTTTTTTCAAAATCACCGGATTTCATATGGCACAAGTACACACCGCTTGGAACGACCTGCCCGGAAGCATTCCGGCCATCCCAAACCAGCGAGTGATAACCGGCGATTTGATGTCCTGCATATAATTGATTGATTGTTTGCCCTGACATGTTATAAATGGTAATAAATAAAAAACCATCAGATGCTACCGCATAATGAATCTGTGTTGTAAGATTGAAGGGATTGGGGTAATTTTGTTCCAAATTATAATGGATGAGGCGACCCGATATTTCTCCATCAACACCGGAAGACAAAAAAGAAAGTGAAGCATGGTACAATCCCGTGTCGTCGCTAAAAAAGTCGGTCACTTCCAGACGGTGTGGATTTCCAGCCGTGTACAACGGCCCGCAGGTATACGGCATAATGAGATGATAACTTTCACAACCAGGCGTCTCGTATCCATACCGGTCCAAAACACGAACATATGGCGCCAGCTCACTCTCTCTATTAACCTCCTCTACATTGAAGGTAATGTATCCCTGTGAAGGTACATTAAAACTTAAAAGGTCGCTATCAACCGGGTGTTCAATGGTATCTGTGTGGACGAACGCCATGTTTAACCACGTATCATCACACGAATATTCGGTCGTAAGTCTTTGTAAATGAATGTAAAATGACCCGGTTTCGTCATCAACAAAGTCGGAAACTTCAGCCATATACGGATTCCCGGCAGGTGAAAGCGGTCCGCAGTCAATGGGTGTGATCAGAGTAGAATAACCACAAGATACGGCCGCATCACCATTACGATCAATGATCCGGACTTCAGGTTGAAATTTATGGGAAGAGTCTTCAACGGCATTTACAGTAATTTTGAAAATTTCGCCAGGTGCAACCTCAAAACTGTACAATTTTACTTCGCCGATCGTTGAAATGGTGTCCGTAATCGGTTTATCGCAAACCAGTGGCGTAATCTGTGCAACGGCACTTATTGTGCAGGTTAAGATTGTCAGTGTTATAACAAATTTCATTCTCTCCTCTCCCTTCGATAAAACAGCGAGAACCTTTTTCCAAGAATATTTTTAATCTATTATATATTTTAAAAACATGCAAGTTAAAATAATATTTCGCAATTTCTTTCAACAGATATTGACATCCTGAAATATTATTCGTACAATTTAAAAAACAGGGAATTTTTCCTAAATTCCATTGTATTTCGTGTGTCAATGAAGGGGTTATAATTTGGAGGCCAAAATGTACAAAACACGAAAAATCAAGTTGCTTTACTCAGCGATTATTTTTATCGCGGTATTTTTTTCAGGAAATATCAGTTTTTCCCAGGATCAAAATGAATCCCGCCTAACTCTCCCATGGAATGAGTTTAAAAAACTGCTGAATATGGATGAAAACCAAATCGTTCTGCCCATTGAAACTTTTGAAAAACTAATTGCCCAAACAGGTGTGACCGAAATACCGTCCTTTACGAAAACTGAGGGGCAGGTCATTCTATCCCGGACAGAATTCAAAAAACTTGTGGATCAAATGAAACCGCCATCCGGAATTTCTCTCGAGCCGCCATTTGAATATCTTTTGACCAAAGCAGTCTATAGTGGACAAATGTCAGAGAATACAACCAAAATGACCGCGCGGTTTCAGGTGACGGTGTTGAAACAGCAAAAATATTTAAAAATCCCCCTGCTGCCGCAATCCGTTGCCCTGGAAGACATCACAGTCAATAATGGTCAGAACCTCGTTGTGGGTGAAAACGGTTATCACAATGTGATTCTTTCAAAACCCGGTGATTACATCATTACGGCGAATTTTTCGATAAAGTCCTCACTGGAAAAAGGGCCACACAAGCTCGATTTAATGATACAACAAACGCCCATTACCCTGCTGCAACTGGATATACCTCTTGCTGACATTCAAGTGGAAATACCCCAGGCCCAGCAACTCCTTACCCGGGAGCTCAATAAAACAACAAAAGTTTCCGCCATTATCGCATCAGGGAACAGAATTAACATTCAGTGGCGCAAGAAAATTGAAATTGAAAAAATTCCACCCAAACAGTATTGTGAAATTTTTCATCTCATTTCCATCGAAGAGGATGTTCTAAAAATCAGTTCCGAACTTGTTTACCAGATTTTACATGCTGAAATCGACAGGGTTGAAATATTATTGCCAGAAAACCTTAACATACTTTCCGTTACCGGCGATGCCGTAGGAGAATGGAACGACTCGGTGCAATCCAACGAGAGAAGGTTGTATATCCCCTTCCAGTACGGCGTCAAGGGATCGACAGTCATTCATATCAACAGCGAAATTCCGGTTTCGGATGAAGGTATTACCAACGCTTTTTACGGTTTACAAGCAATTGGAGCGGTGCGTGAAAACGGATATATCGGTGTGGAGCTGAATACCAGCGCTGAAGTGCGAGTGGTCGAAAGTCAAAATCTGGAAAAAATTGCGGTGCAAAAATTACCGCCGAGATTGTACAATAAATCCGTCAAGCCATTGATACATGGTTTTAAATACCTCAAACATCCGGTTAGTTTGGTGCTTGATATTGAAAAGCATGAAAAAATTGCCGTTCCCATGGCCACCGTTACAAATGCAAGCATCGTTACCCTGTTTACCGAAGACGGTAAAATCGTTAACCGGTTGATTTATCAGGTGCGCAACTCGGCCAAACAGTTTATTGAGATCAGCCTGCCGGAGGAGGCCGACGTATGGACCGTCCTGGTTGGAAACGATCCGGTCGAATCTTCCATTAATTCCAACGGAAAATTGTTGGTTCCCCTTATCCGTTCCAAATCAATAGACAATAAACTGAATACTTTTCCCGTCGAGATTATTTATTGTCTGGTGGAATCACGACTTTCATCATTTGGTAAACGATCAGCGGCTTTACCGGCGGTGGATATGTTAACCAGTCAGGTGATGTGGTCTGTTTACCTTCCTAACGACTACCGCTATTTTTATTTCAAGAGCACCCTGGAAAAAGAAGAGATAATCAGGGGATTGAACGTTTTTGCCGCATCCAGGCGCAAATTCGACCAAGATGTGATGAGCAGCCTCGGGGCGTCTTCCCCCAAAGAGATGCAGGAAGACGAATTAAAGCAGGTTTACAAAGGCAAAGATTATAAAAGCCGTTTCCGCAATATCCCCATGCGCGAGGAACAGATTGCAGATCAGATGGACGCAGAAATGGGATTCAGCAACCGGCTTGACGATCTGTCGCAGCAGGCCATCCCGCCCCCAAGCGGCGGTGGAATGGGTGTTATGCCCATCCAAATCGAAATTCCTACAAGCGGTCAATTGTACCGGTTTGCCAAAACCATTATTAAGCCCGACGATCCATTAAATGTCGAGGTTACCTTTGCTCAAAACTGGGTGATCGATTTACTGCGATGGCTTGTTATTATACTTTGTATTTTAATCCTGATTTTATTGCGTAAATTGCTGTCAAAATTATTCAGGTGGATTTATCAATATATTAAGGCCCTCATCGAGTCTTACCGGGCGCACAAGGAATCGATAACAGGTGTTTTCAAATCAAAATTTGTGCTATTTGTGTGTATCGGACTGTTTATTGTCAGTATGTTTATGTCGGACTTTTTTACACTGCTGATGTTTTTTGTGTGCTGGATTTTGGTGGTTTATCAGATATTTTTATGGAATGAGCGTAGGAAAAATAAAAAGTAAAGATCGATGATTCGAAATCGTGTGTGCCGTATGTAAAAATGTTCTATTTGATAAAAAGGTGCGATGTGCCCTATGGGTACATCGCACTTGGAATATTACAGTTCAATATTGTTTTAAATTTTTTGGCTCATCCTTCCAAGCAACAATTTAAAAGATCGCTTCATTTATTCATTTCAGAAACAAACACTTTTTCACCGATACATATACTTGTGAACGGAATCTGTAAAAATACATGCCACCGGCAACCGGCACACCGGAATCGGTGGTACCGTCCCAAAACAGCTGGTATTCTCCCGGCGCCACTTTACGGTCCATCAGGGTACGCACTTGTTGACCGAGAATATTGTACACTGTGACGGTAATATCGGACGAAACCGGCACATAAAAACTGATAGTGGTGACCGGATTGAAGGGATTGGGAAAATTCTGATCCACACGGAAAAAATGCGGCTGATTGTTCTGATCGACCTGAACAGGGCCATGAATGTAACCGGTCAATGTTGTTACGCTGCGGCCTGGCAGCGCCACTGGAGCACCTGATTCGACCACTCCCATGAAAGCAAAGTTCATATTTTCAGCCGTGGTATAAACATCATATCGATCGGCCAGCCTGTCTCCGGTGAGTCCGGTACTCACCGGTTCATCGCCTTTGTTTATCAAAACTGTGGTCAGCGTTTTAAATTCGGGATGAATAAACGAAGATGCCAGAACATCCTGAGTATCCGAATCCGCCCGTATACGACGTGCACCCGGACGGATGTATTTATAATAATTTTTTGATGTATAAAAACTGGGAGTCGGCGTCCCTTTGTCCATTAACGTGCCTTCGATACTCCATAATGTCCACAAACCCACATTTCCGTAAACAAGGGCACCATGTATCGCTCCCGCCAGGGATAACGCACTATCCCAGTTGTTGTATTCCGGGAAGGTTTCGGTCATCCAGAATTCTTTGGAAAACTGGCAATCTTGTGTCTGTTTCCACATGTTGGTCCAACCATCGTATGTGGGCTGTCCTTCTCCGATACCATCGGAATCATATCCATGTGTGGCGATGATGTCGGTATACTTGTCCGCTTCGGCTCGATTGATGAGTGTTTTGATATACTGTGCCATTGAATAATGGCCTTGGGAAAACACCTGCTCGGGCATATATAATTTAGTCGATATGCCTTCGATCTCGAATCGTTTACCGATGACCGTTATCAGGTCGGAAAATGCTTCAGGACTCAAAACCGCGGACGCATATGGTTCGGTAAAAGCAGGCTCATTTTGAGGTCCCAAAGCATAAAGATTAATACCTGCATTGTCCTTGAACATTTTTACTGCCGCCACCATACTTTCGGCGAATTCTTCGTAATAATAGGGCTCGAGGATATTATCCGTTTCTTCGTAAAAAGGCGCTGATGCATATCCATAACCCACGGACATATTGCGTTTCATCCATGCCGGCGGTGACCAAGATGTAAGTATAAAAGTTACGACACCGGCATTTTTCAACTCGCGATAATAATCAAAATCAAATGCACTTTGATCGAACGCGTTTATATCCAGTACAAAAGGATCATGATTGTCGTTTGTCCATTCGATCTGGTTACCGATGATACCAATCCGCATTGCAGAGGCCCCGAGATCCCGTGTATAATAATCGATGTAATTCTGATTATTTCCGAAACTAAAGGTGCCAAATCCATGAATAGTTTGGAAGAGACTGTCCCGGTCCAAATGAATGACGGCAATATCAGCCGGATCGTCATCGATAACATGAATAGTAAAGGTTTGCATACGGTCGAGGGAACCTTCTGCGCTCACGGTGATAGATAGAGTGGCATGACCTGTCTGAGAAGGCCGATTAAAGCTCAATGTGGCATGACCTTCAGATGAAACCTCAGAAACAGAGGGATTTGGGATAAAGTCAGCGTTATCACTGGATGCAGTCAATGCCGGTGTTATCAAACCACCTGCCCCATCTGAAATACCACTGAGATATATTTCCTGGCTGCCGGAACCCGGAAAAAATGTCTGATCAGCCACCGGATCTATGGTACAACGGGGAGTAATCGCCGGGATGAGCTCCTGCGGAACATCACTGCCCAATTTTACATTAGTGAGATAGACCGTGCCGTCATCGCTGGGAAACGGCCAGCCAAAACTGCTGGCATAATTGATCAGTACTTGTTGAATGCGTTTGGTA
>JAFGEC010000569.1 GCA_016931775.1 Candidatus Zhuqueibacterota bacterium
GATCCGAATGAGCCGGTTTATGCGGTTCGTTACTATAATACCTGGACCGGTGAAAAACTGGATACCCATATCCGGCCGCATGTGAATTCCATATTTCGGGACAGTGTGCCGCTGTTAGCGGGAGGACGGCCCGATGTGGCTATGAAAATTTATCCGGCCAAGGGTGGCGATACACCGGTTCGTCTGGAGCTGTCTGCTGATGTCTACCAGATATTTAATATCGATACCATGACCGTCACCATTTCCTGTTATCTGTTCGACGACCAGGATAGATTTTGTCCGGCAGCGGATCAAACCGTCACTTTTGAATTGATGGGAGTGGGTGAACTGGTCGGGCCCACACGGGTGGCGGCTCAAACAGGTGCCGCCTGCGTCCGGTTTCGTCCTTCCAATGAGCCGGGTTCTGCTGCTGTTGTCGTCACTGCGACGGGACTTTTTCCGGATACCCTGAACCTGACGATCAAGGATAGAGAGGTTTTGGATGACTTTGAATGGTACCGATCCAATAACGATCTTTTAAACGCCTGGGCGGTAAGATCCAGCTCCAAAGCCGATATGTCCCTCGTGCCATGGAGCTGTGGAGGCGGGCGGTTGGCCATGCAACTGGATTATATTATCGGGCCGGAATACCGGTTAACATCGATTATCGAAAAAAAGATCGACCGTAGTTTCGCCGGCGGCAATTTTTTCAGTTTCTGGCTGCAACCGGACGGCTCGGGCCGTGAGCTGGAAGTCCGTATTTATAATCAGGACAGCAGATACTGGTATTATACTATCGTTCTCTCGGGAAGCGATCCCGTGTTTGTGGTTATTCCTATGGAGGATTTTGAAACCCGAAACCAGGATGAGGAGCTCGATTTGGCCAATCTGGCGGCCTTGCGGTTAACGGTGAAAAAAGGTGATCGTGAGTACGGCAGCGGCAGACTGCTTTTTAATGATTTTAGATTTTCCGCCACAGAGCCATCGGGGATAAAATCCGGCCGAACGCTGAACCCGGTCAAGTACTCCCTGGAGCAAAACTATCCCAATCCGTTCAATCCTTCAACACAAATCGCTTACAGTATCGCTCATCGGTCGCCGGTTCGTTTGACGGTTTATAATGTGCAGGGACAACGAGTGGATTCACTGGTGAATAAGGTCCAGAACGAGGGGAATTATTCGGTTGAATGGCAGCCCTCCGTTTCCCTTTCATCCGGGATCTATTTTATCGAAATTGTTACAAAAGGATTTGCTGAAACGAAAAAGTGTTTGCTGGTGAGGTGATTAAAAATTGTGGATTTTTTCCAACCGGCAACAAAACTTTTAAGAACCTCCTAACGATAATTTCTTTTTCGGGATCTGGCATTTTTAAAAGTAATTGGAAAAAATTTATGATCCATAAAACAAGTTAAAGGTCAATTTAATTGTCAGGTTAATAATAAACTTTTCAAATACACAATATTTCCCGAAGCTAATGGAGGTTGTATGAAAGCCCTTGACCTTTGTCTCAAAGTATTCATTATTTTGCATCTCTGTTCTGGCTTTTCCATGGCGACAAAACTGGTTGAAGTATTGCCTGTCGATAATGAATGTCTTATGCTGCATTGGCAAGATGGTTATATTGAATATAATTGGGACGATACCACCAGCGGTTCGTGCAACGGTTGGGATTATTTTAACACAGAGACCTGGTCTCTCTGCCCGGATAAAGATCAATATATCGAATACGGCAAACCTTTGAAAAAGTTGGCTGTGCAGCAGCCCATCAGCTATACACTCATATCAATTGAAGATGACAATTACATAGATACGGGTAAAAATCCTGGCGCAGTTTTTCGTAAATCAAAAGTATGGGAAGCAAGTTTTGATGAGAACAAGCCCTCGATGCACCATTGGATTTACCTGATGATGCCGACAGCCTTGCAGCGCGGTAAATCCTATACCCTATATATCAGTCCTGAAACCAATACGGACCAATCTGAATATACCTTTGTGTTCGACGAATTCAATCTGGAGTCACCGGCGATAAAGATATCCAATATCGGCTATGAGACAACCGCCCCGCAAAAATGTGCGGATGTATATTTATGGATGGGGGATGGCGGTGAAAGGGATTTTAGCCGGTTTGATGGTTCAGCCTGGTATTTATACGATACGCAATCGGGTAAAAAATCATATTCCGGGACATTGCAGCTCCATATGACCAATCGTGCTGAACCAAAGTTCGGCAAGGATTTTACCGGGGCCGATGTGTGGGAATGTGATTTTTCCTCCTTTAAAAGATCCGGTAAATATCGGCTGGTGGTGGAAGGCATTGGATGCAGTCCGCCGTTCACTATCGGTGAAAACCTTTTTGAAGAGGCTTTTAAAGTGGCCATGCAGGGGATGTTTTATCAGCGCATGGGCTGTGACGCCAAGCCTGCCGGCGGATTTCCCAGGGCGCGTCGGCCTCTGTTCAAGCAGGGTGTGGAACCGGCAGGTTTCAAAGTTGAAATTTCCAATAAAGAAATGGTCACCGGGGAAAATCCGGACGACCGCAACTGGTAC
>JAFGEC010000570.1 GCA_016931775.1 Candidatus Zhuqueibacterota bacterium
GAGCCCGAACGAACCATCGGATTGATTGTTCTTATCCGGCAGGACAATAATGCTTTTGATTCGGCAGAAATATCACAACTGGAACAAATTTCCGTTCATGTTGCGGCTGTTATTGATAAAACGATACTTTACCACACAACCAAAGAGCTTGCATTTACAGACGGTCTCACCGGGATATTTAACCGCCGGTATTTTGACCAGCGATATCTTCGTGAAATACTAAGGGCACGGCGTTATAAACGATCATTATCGATTCTGATGATTGATATTGATCATTTTAAAATATATAATGATACTTTTGGCCACCTTATGGGTGATGAGGTTTTGAAAAAGGTCTCCCAGGAACTGGAAATGAATATCAGGCGGGCGGATATTCTGTGCCGATTCGGCGGTGAAGAGTTTGTCATTATTTTACCTGAAATAGATATAAAGCATGCAGCTATGGTCGCTGAAAAACTACGAACCGCCGTTTCCCATACCGGCATTCGGGGAGAAGAAAATATGCCGAATAAGAATGTTACGATTTCAATCGGTGTTGCTGCCTTTCCGGAAAATGGTGAAGACGGAATAAAACTTTTAGAAAAAGCGGATCAAGCATTATATCAGGCAAAAAAGAACGGCAGAAACCGGATCGAGACTGCCTCATCATAACCTTAATTGCTGATGATTGTAAATTTTATCGATTGGCAATTTGGGGGGGTTGTAATCCGACAAAAATATATACCATCACTGATAAAATTTCGCCGTTGATCCAGCCCGTCCCATAAAAAAATACAGGGTAAGCCGGTTTTACATTGATATTTCCCCAGGCTTTTTACATGTTGCCCGAGAATATTGTAAATATCTGCAGTGGCGAAACCCGGAGATTGAGGAAAAAAAATGAAACGCACAAAAGAGGCCTGTTTGTAAAAGGGATTTGGGTATGCTAAAACAGGTTCTTTTGTTTTTTCCAGTACTGGTGGAATTTCCCAATAAAAAAACGCTTCCAGTGCGTTTACCAGACCGAATCCGTATCTATTGTCCGGATTCTTCGCTCGGTTCGCTGTTTGCAGGAGTGCTTCTCTGACCTGCATTGGTGTCAAATGCGGATAGGCCGAGAGAATAAGCGCGGCGACGCCGGCCACAAGCGGGCATGAGGCGGATGTCCCGCTTACGGCAGTATAGTCCTGGCCTTTTTCCTGTTTAGGAGGGATATTAATGCAAGCTACTCCGGTTCCCATAGCCACAACATCCGGCTTGATACGGCCGTCACTGGTTGGACCGCCGGAACTGTAAGGAGCAATGATCCCGGAACTGTTTACAGCTCCAACTGATATTACACTATCCCCGTCTGCCGGTGCAGAAATGATACCCCATCCGGTATTACCTTCGTTTCCGGCAGATGAGATCACAATGATTCCTTTTTTAACGGCAATATCCGCCGCAATGGTAATGGGAGCGGTACGGCCATCCATGTTTTCATGAGTATACCAGTCAAGATAGCCCAGACTGCTGCTGATTATATCCGCACCCAGGCTGTCCGCCCACTCCGCCGCTGCGATCCAATAGTCTTCTTCAACGGGCGTTTCCGAGCTTTCGTCTTCGGTTTTTGCCAGAATAAATTCCGATTTAAATGCCGGGCCGATGAGCTCACCCTGATGAAAACCGCCGATAATTGAGAGGATAAAGCTGCCATGGTGGTTTTGTATGGCGATATCCTCATCCGATTCGTTATCCACGATTAAGTCATTGTGTATAAAATCATAAGCCGCCAATACTTTTAGGTGATCAAATGCTTCATGGTTCAGCCGAAATCCCGTATCAAATATGGCGATTCTTACACCTTGGCCGTAATACCCTATATTATGAATATCCGGTACGTGAATTATGTCATTTTGAGTAAAAGATGGACCGTAAGTGAAAAAGTTATTATCAACCCGTGAATCACCCGGAATTTTTATTTTAAAAAGTCTGGATTTTCGACGAGCGATGCTCACTCGTTCGATTTTACTGATCCACCTTTCTTCCCGTAATGCCTCCAGTTGTTCAGTATTCGCGTATGCGCTGACGGCATTTAACCATTTTGAGACCACGACCGGGGTAATGCCAAACGATTTCAGGCGATTTATATAGTCCGCGCAAACGGGAAGGTCGGTATCGTCGACCAGTTTTTCAGTCGCAAGCACCTTGGCCCGGCGTTGATATGTGTGTGTGGGCAGATTTTTTTGTATTTGAAGGAGCCGGGATGTTGTATTTTCCGGTCCTTTGTTTCTTAAGTAAAACCAATATTTTTCTGCTGCATAAATCCTGTTAAAGGAAATATGCAGCAGAAAAAAGGCGAGTATTGAAATCTGTAATTTTATGGGGAACACCAAAAATTTTTGTTATTTGGTTTTCATGTATGCTTTTTTAATATAGACTGGTTCAGTCGGCACGGATTTCTCACCAAAACGATTGGCTTTTATCGGTACGGCGGCAATTTTGTCCAGCACATCGAGCCCTTCCACAACCTTTCCGAATACGGTATAATTGTTATCCAATGCAGCCGTACCTCTGCGGGACAAACAAATAAAAAACTGGCTGCCGGCACTGTTGACGTCCTGGGCACGGGCCATTGAAAGGATACCCTTATCGTGCGGTGTGTCGTTAAATTCTTGATTGAGCTGGTAGCCGGGATTTCCGGTACCGTCATTTTCCTCGATATCATCTCTCGTCAAAATATCACCGCCCTGGATCACAAAATCCGGGATAATACGGTGAAATTTTGTACAATCATAGTATCCTGCGTTGACCAACCGCTTAAATGCTTTAGAGTGTTCCGGGGCTTTATCCATAAAAAATACAAGCTCCATGGTACCCATGTTGGTTTCGATGACGGCCACCTCATTTTCTGCTACCGGTTCCAGAGGTAACTGGGAAACCTTGGCTTTCAGCTCTTCAATTTGATTTGCGGTCAGCGAATCACACTTTACCTTGGCCGAAGTGGATTTGCTTTTTTGATCCGAACAGGCCAACACGGTGACCAAAACGGTGATAAAAAGCAGAATAAAATCTCTTTTCATAATTTCCTCCATATTGTTGATGTCCTCAAGTTGAGTAATTTAACAAATTACAGGAATTATTCAAGGGTAAAATCTCTATTGCAAATTCTGTCAAAAAACCCTATTTTAAAACGTGAGTGTACCAAGTTCAAAATTTCAATTTGCTGATCTTGTATTTCCCATTCCGGTAAATCGAACGTTTACGTATACCATTCCGGAAAAATTCCGGCATGATGTTTTGCCGGGTTCCAGGGCACTGGTACCTTTCGGCCAAAGAAAAACGACCGGTTTTATCGTTGGATTAAAGAATACGGCTGATTTTCCGGATCTGAAGGAGATCGAAGAAGTGCTGGATCCGGTGCCGCTGTTTACACCGGAGGTTCTTCAACTGGCTCGGTGGATTGCGGATTATTATATCTGTGGTTGGGGAGAGGTTTTGAAAGCGGCTTTACCCGCCGGTATACACCTCAACTCTGAAAAAGTCGCGCGTCTGGTGCATCGATATCCCGAAGAACTTGAATATACCCTGTCTACCCGCGCACCCCGGCAAGCTGAAATCGTTCGTTTGTTGTGTAATGAAAACCCCATGTCTGTGAATAAACTTGAAAGGCTTTCCGAAGCGTCCGGAATTTATTCCAGTTTGAAAAGTCTTCGCGATGCCGGTCATGTGCGTTTGGAGCTTCGATTGCCCGGTCCGAAAGTGAAGGAAAAGTTTGAAACAGTGGTCAAACCCGCTGCAAATTTACGCAATGGTGATGCAAAAAA
>JAFGEC010000571.1 GCA_016931775.1 Candidatus Zhuqueibacterota bacterium
TGTAATATTTTGTATATGTGCCGTATCAAGATATCTGTCTATGGCCCAGCAAGGAAAATTAATTGAATATCTTATTTAAGCACTCAAACAAGTTGACGCCAATGCGCAATGCGGGATTGATCCTGTCAAAATCATAAAATTTTTAAAATTAAGATGTTATGTGCGCAACAATCTGATATTCACGCTCCGATAATAAAGCTATTATCAATTGTACCTCTCCAAAACCTTAAATCAGTATTGAATTCCTATTTCAAAAGAGTAAATTTCTTTATCAACACCTGATCTCGAAATAAAATTCTGTAAAAATACAATCCTGAAGCCGTCGGATTTTCAAATTTATCTCTGCCATCCCAAAGAACCTGATGGCTGCCGGCAGGCATGGAACCGTTCACCAGTTCGGCGACCTCGTACCCTAAAATGTTATAAATTTTTAAAACAACCTTTCCTTCAGCCGGAAGAGTGTAAATAATATTTGTTCCCGGATTGGCAGGATTCGGATAATTAACGGCACTAAAATGGATCCCACCCTGATCCGATGAAATTGCGGGTTCAGACGGCGGTAACGAACCTCCGTGCAATTTGTTGATTCGATTCTGTGCCAAAAGGGCCGTATTTGAAAGAGGATCGAGATCAATTAATTCTTCCAACACCGACAATACTAAAGATTCATTCTTGAGCTGAAACAAATAAACACGGGCCTTTGCATATAAAACCGCCTGTTTTTCCTCAATGTTCTCAGCAAGTCCAAACATTTTTTCAAAAGCCTGCAAGGCCTCGACGGCCCTGTTGGTTTCCAACAAATAAGGAATTTCAACGGCAATCGCCGTAAAATGAGTTTGGGAACGGGCATTCACTAAAGGTACCCGAGCCCACGACGACATCTGCATGACTTCCGGGCGAAGCATAAATATCATATTCCGAAGCGCCGGACTGTGTACAAAAATCCACATTGTCGATATCCGCGTCCATGGAGCTGCCCAGATGTACCGCTCTTGTCTTGTTTTCAAAAGTCCCATACGTGATGAGAGGATCACTGCCATAGCCCACCACACCCCAGGTTTTTGTGTTTGTTGACGTTAAATCCTCAATTTCAGGATCGGTGCAATATATATCGACGTATCCATTACTGCCGGTCCAGCATTCATAGACCATATGATTAACACCATTTTCAATATCAATTATATCCGCAGCCGTAACATTGTCAATCCAGTTGTTATCGCCGCTGCTGATGGTAATATCCTGAGACACTCTTAAATCTTCGAGGATGGCGCCGTCAACATTATTAAAGGTTACGGTACCATATAAATCGGTCAAAGTTCTGCCCGCGCCTTTTAAATAGGAATAATCCGTCATTGAAATATTTTCCGTATAAGCTCCCGCTTTCAGGTAAACAACCTGATTACTGGCGCAAGCGTTGATTCCTGCCTGCACGGTGGGATAAAGGCCTTTGATGACACCGGACTGTTTAAGGCGGACGTCTTTGTTTATATATGCGCCAGATTCTACAGTTATCGTACCGGAACTTGTCGTGATATTAAAAGTACTCATTGTCAGTATAGTACTAGATTTAAGCACCAGCGTTTTACTCGTAGCGATTGTTGTGTTATTATCTAATGTATAGATTCCGGACAGTTCCACCTGTTGACCTGTGGTTGAAGCATTTAGGGCTGTCTGAATTGTTGGATAAAGCCCTCGTAAGGCGCCAGATTGTTTTATTTGGATGTCCGGAATTACAGAATAACTACCAAAATTAACTGTTACACCTGAGTTAATTGTTATTGATCTGCCAATTGGAATGGTCAAATCACCAGATAAATTTACTGTATTGCCATCCAGGCAGACAATCCATATTTGATTTTCAGCAAGTGTTCCGGACGTTTGTGGATCAAAATTGACATATCTCGCCCCGTTTATATCATCTGAATGCAGGCTTCTCTTTTTGGTTTCCCCTAAAGAAGCGTGTCCATACATTGTTTTTTCACTATCTCCTGTACTATAAAGATCATTGAGACCAACAGAATGTCCGATTTCATGTGTTGCAATGTTTCGCACATCATATCGATCAGCAGCACCAGAATCCGACCACAAATGATCCTCACCATTAAAAATAATATCTGATTCCAAAGCTGTACTACCTGAATGCCATGTAATATTGAGAGCTATTGTTACTGTTCAAGGGTACTCTGGATACAAGTCATCCCATCCACTCTCAACCCACAATATTAAATTCGTTCCGTCATAACCTGAGGCCGCTATTATTGTTGTTGATCCATAGTCAAAATCAATATAAGTCGTGCTTACAGTATTCCATGTTTGTAATGCACTTTGAATAGCGCTAAATTCTCCAGAACAATCCGGCGTACCCGCCTGATTTACCCGAAAAGTCGGAAAATTGTTTTTGGGATATCTGTGACCAACATAACTATAGCCAAAATAGAGTAAAAAAATAATCAATAATATTTTAATTTTGTAATTGTACATACTTTTCTCCTTTACATTTATTTTCAGATATGGAAACATACTACCTTGATTTTAAAATATCTTTTATTTGATTCGTAAAGGAATTAGATTGCTTTGAATTATAGCCGAGCCAACTTCCATTATCATATATATATTTACCAATTTTGCCGTGAAGGCAATAGTAAATTCCTTTCTTTTTTTTATCAGCTATTAAAAAGCTTAATAGCGTTTCATTTTTTGTAAATTTAGCCCCTTCAGAAATATCTTGATTAATTTCGCCGACAGTACCACCAAGGCTTCTGATTACTATTTCCTTGGTTTCACTATTGCCTTTAAGAGTCTGGTTAATTTCAACTGTCACATAGGTCCAGATATTACTATTTTCCCAAGCACTGAAAATATTTTTTACTCTACCTACGATAATGAGGTTCGATGTCTCAATTAAATATTCCAATGTTATTTCTTGAGATTGCACTAAGTGTAAGGATATAAATAAAATAGTCAAGGACAGAAAACCTAAATAGATCAATCGTTTTATCTTCATTTACTATCTCCTTTCACATTAAAAAATTATTGTTACCATAATGCAAACCGTATGCTTGGTTTGAATACCCACAGCACTGTCTGATCATGATACTGAAAGCAATTGTTATATTATTTTAATGAAAAGTAAAATTTATGAGGGAAAGCACAACAGGCGAATTCCCTTGTTTTTACCGGGCCAGTAGCATCTTGCAGGTTTCTGACCGGTTCCGGCATGTTAAATGACAAAAATAAACACCCGACCCGACATTTGCCCCACTTTTATTTTTCCCATCCCACCATATATAATGATCACCTGGCGTCTGCTCCTGATTGACCAATGTTTTTATTTCCCGTCCGAGCACATCAATAATTTTTAAACATACATGGTCTTTTTCAAGCACACGATACTTTATCATTGTACCCTGAAAAAATGGATTGGGGAAATTTTGCAATTGAAGAGGATTTTCATTTTCCACAATGTCACCGACAAAAAATTGGCACCATTCCATTGAATATGAGGCTTGGTTCAACCTATTATCAATTTGTTTATCATTGACGTATGCCCATACCAGTAATGTATATTCATGATAGTGATTCAGAGGTGTGGTGATTTCCTCCGTAAACAGTTCTTTGTTCACCGACCGGAATTCTTTTTGCCAAACAATTTTTTCCAGTTCCTGCCCTAGGACCGGCCGCCTGCCCAGTAATATAACGCCGCAACCATCCGCCTTCTCGTCTATTTGCCAATTGATGATCGGCTTGTCGTCGGGAATATTGAACTTGTGAATCGGATACATGATTTCAGGTACCTTGGGAAGATATATGACAGGCGCTTGTAAGATGTGGTAACTGATCGCTAGTGTATCCCAGTCAACATCTATTATCACATCCTGGATATGCAATTCATAAAGGTTGCTGCATAAATAATTTCCATAGATACCGTCATTGGGTTGATTGTCAAAATGTTTACCGTCATCCAATAATTCCAATTCATAATGATCCTGATTTGTATATTTATAATAAATGAGTAAAACCCTCCGGAGTACCGCAGCGGACGGTATTAGACGATCGTTATTGGCATTATAATGCGTATGCTGTAATAGCTCATCCGGCAAATTCCATTGTTCTCGGATCCTTTCGGACACCCTGATATTTTTCTGGAACCGGCCTTCATAAAGCTCGAATAAACTATCGGTTTCGTGCGTTTGACTCTTGAGGTGTAAAGGAACAAACAACAGAAAAAATAAAAATCAAGCACTTTTTTAAAAAATTTGTAATATTTCAGTTATGGATGGGAGAATCCAGGTATAATGTCTTTTGTTATTTCTCATGAGATGTTATTTTTTATTTTCCAGATTCATTCTCACGATTGAGGCGGAGCCTCAACCCGGTGTCGCCGGTTAGCAACCGGTGACGAGATTGAGATTTTACTCTCTTCTTTTTCATACTCCCAAATATATTAACGATAAAATGTTTAATATTATTAGAAAATCGCGTGTTATCATAATTCACACATTATCGTATTCCTCATATGATCACCTCCTTTTAATGAGGATGGAAAGGGTGATTGTTTTATTTAACAAATACACAACGAACCACATGATTTATTTGAATGCTTTGAATTTTTATAAAATAAATTCCGCTGGCTGTGTAATTTGAGTACCATGGTACCAGTTGAACACCCGGTTCCAATCTTCCATTAAAAACAGTTGCTATAAATTCACCCAGTATGTTGTATATTTTGATCTCGACATTTTGCGGGCTTGATAAATCCAAAAAAATATTTATGCTTTCATGCGAAGGATTCGGAAATACCATTGCCTATCCTTCAGCGTCTCCGGAATTCGGTTTAAGAAAGGAAGTATGCGTATTATTAAAAATAGAGTTCCCGGATATGGCCCATCCTTGAGTGGCGGAATTATAAGAAAAGGCCTGACTAGCTCCGGAACATAACCTTTGCTCAAAGTGCCAAGTCACTCAGCCAAATTGTTTCATCTTTCAGTTGAACCTGCCAGCTGTTTCCTGCATTATTCGTATGTAAAATAATATTCTCCTGGATTGTCCATGATATCCCCCCATTTTCGGTTTTATACCTGCCCCAATACCCAAACTTTGAATTCAGGAAAAATAACGCACCGGCATCGTCACTCGTGAGTTGCGGAAGCGGTTCTCTTGTCCAATTTTTGCCATCATTAACTGACCGGATTAAAAAATAACCGGAAACTTTTTCTTCGACAATAAAGATACATGACTCATTTGGGCATCTTGAAGAAATTAGGCGCCCGGTTTGGGATTTTGGAGTATCCATTTATCTTGTGCGTAGAGTTTGATTGCAGATAAGAGTAACACACAGAAAATAAAAAGTCGGGATAAAGTCATGCCCGGTTGAATTTTTGTATTTACCGTCATTGGATTGATCTGTTATTTTAGTTACTCTTCTTGTTCATTCAACGCCAGTTAAATTTTTCACAAA
>JAFGEC010000572.1 GCA_016931775.1 Candidatus Zhuqueibacterota bacterium
CTGATGATGCTCAGGGCGATTTACCGGGAGGATAATATCGTATTTCGAACGAAATTAACCAAAGCTCGTATCAAAGTCGTTACACCCAAGATCGCCCGGGTTATTTCACGGGGCATTAAAGAAGGATTATTTTTTACCGGAAATCCCATAGATGTTGCGGATATGATTTTAAGCCTGGCCGTCTACATGGGTGATGAAATAGCAAAATTAATTCTGGACGGTGACCTGAGCAGCGAGAATAAAAAACGTTACCTGGAAAAGTGCCAAACTTATAATGAAGTCGTTCAGCGCATTCTGGGTGCTCCAAAAGGGTCCATTACAATATGTAAAAAAGAAATTATTGAATCTTTTTTTAACGAGTAAATATGGAGGTAGGATCACATGAAAAAGACAATTGTTTTCGCAGTTCTGGTTTTCAGTTTTACGTTATCACCGGGTCAGGATTTGACCGGTAAACAGATCATTCAAAAGGTAAATGACATCATGAATGTGGAAACATCCTGGTCCAAATCAAAAATGACGATTGTCACCACATCCGGCAACAACAGGACCTTTGTTTCCGAATCCTGGAGCAAGGACAGGGGTGAAAAGAATCTGGTCCGCTACCTCGAGCCGAGTCGGGTGAAAGACCAGGCCATTTTAATGCTGAACAATGCGGATGATATCTGGGCATTTTTCCCCCGAACCCAGCGGGTGAGAAAACTGGCTTCGCACGCAAAGAAACAGAAAATGCAGGGCAGCGATTTTTCCTATGAGGATATGGGCAGTGGTGATGCATTCATCAACGATTACGATCCCAAAAGGCTCGATGATGAAAAAATAGAGGGCTATGACTGCTACAGGGTGCTTCTGAGCCGTAAACCCGATAGTGATCTTTCCTATTCGCAGCTGATTATGTGGGTTGTAAAGGATAATTTTGTACCGGTTGTGATCGACTATTATGACGAACACGACGCTCAGCGGGTGCTTAAAAGACTGGTCGCCAGCGATATCAAAGTGATCGACAATATTCCCACTGCCACGAAATTCGTTATGTACAATAAAAATGACAACACGCAAACGGAAATGGAGTTGCTGGAAGTGAAATATAACATAAACCTGGATGACGAAATGTTCAGCGAAAGGAGTCTGAAAAAATGAGACGGGTGATCTTTGTTGGTATAATCCTTGGTTATCTTTTCAGCGCCGCTGCTCAGGAAAAAGTTGAGCTTTTCGGCTATTTTGAGCCCACTGGGATGGGTGTGAAACTCGACAATAAAATACAGCAGCTTTACACAAATAAGCTTCGTGTCGATTTAAAATCCAAAGTTGGTGAGAATGTCACTTTTGCGGCGAATTTTGATTATATCACATACCACGGCCAAACTTTATGGAATATACTGGATTTTTTGGCCCCTGGTGTTACGGATGCCGTACCTCCGGCCATGCGCGGTCTTTATACCATTCCATTTTCCGACCGGCACTTTTTGGATAACGCTTATTTGAAAATCGCACAAAAGTATTTTGATCTGACCGTGGGCAAACAGCAGATATCTCTCGGCAGCGGGTATGTATGGAATCCGGTCGATGTATTTAATATCAAAGACCCGCTGGATCCGACATATGAACAACCTGGCCATAATGCGGTACGACTGGATGTGCCGTTAGGAACGCGTTATACCCTCTCCTCACTGTATTCTGCAGATAATTCCTGGGAAAATTCCGCGAAATTGATCCAATTTAAAGGCAGACTGTTGCATTTTGATTATTCTCTGGTTGTTGCTGAAACCGTTTGGCGGTTTCATGATTATACGCAATTTGATTTCAGCCAAATGATGTTTTCTGAAATGCCTGAGAAACGCCAACTATTGGGTCTGAACACTGCCGGTGAGCTTTTCGGGCTGGGGATCTGGGCGGAATACGGCTATAATAAAATGGAATCCTCAAAAGATTACTATGAACTGGTTGCCGGAACGGACTATACTTTTGATTTTTTAACCTATATTATGGTCGAGTTCTACCGCAATACACTCGGAAAAACCGACCATCATTTGTATGATATCAATGACTGGATGCGGATGTATGCATCCGAGCAAAAGGCTATCTGCCGTGATCAGATATATGCCCTTTTGAGTCATCCGGTCACCGATTTTATTGACGTTGGCACGTCGTGTATTTTCAGTTTGTCGGATAACAGTCTCGCTCTGGTACCCACTTTGAACTACAGCTTTACGGAGAATGTGGACATTATGGCCTATCTCAACGTGAATTTTGGAGAGAAAGGAACGGTGTATTCAGAAAAATCGGGTAATGGCGGACTGTTACGGGCACGGATATATTTTTAGTATTGTCAATACTTTAAAAGGCAGTACGCAAAGCAGCGTACATTTTTTACCTGTAAAAAATGAATTTTAGGAATTCATCAATGAGAGATAAAATATTAACCAAACTAGCCGATTTGCACTCCAGCCATCCCTGGAAAATGCTGACGGGTGCAATTATTGTGACAATCATGTTTGCGTTTTTTGCCATGCAATTGTCCATTAATATGCAGATGAAAGATCTGATGCCTTCCGGAGATCCGAAGGTGGATCAGTTTAATCAGATCATCGATGAGTTTGACACTGCAACCAGCATTATTGTTGTGGTACAGGGAGAAGAACAGCGCATCAAGGCGTTTGCCGAAAGTCTGGCTCCGCGGGTTGTTGAACTGGTGGATACCACCCAGAACGTCAGAAATAAACAGAAAATCCTGGAACTTGAGAATAAAATCGGTACTCTTAGGGATCAAAAAAAGATCGCCGATTTACAGACACAAATCAAAGAACTGCAAAGGCGTATTAATTTTAAACTTTTTCAGCGAGTGGACTATAAGACGGATACGGATTTTCTCAGCAATCATGCCCTTATACTGGTGAAGGAGGATGATCTGAAAAATACGGGTGATACATTTTCCGATCCCAATCTTGTTGGACTGCTGACCAATATCAATAATTCATTGCAGAAAGAGTATGTTGAGCGGGAAAAATCCATGTCCACACGGGATAAAGAAGACGGCGCTGTCGGTTTTCTGGATGGCATCGAATCCTTGTCTCTGCTGCTGGAACAGGCAGTGGGTGGAGAAGAACTGACCAAAGACGAGGTTCAAAGGACGGCGGACAAGTTTTTGCTGGGTGAACCCTACTTTTTATCCTATGATAAAACAACACTTCTTCTCAATGTTATTCCAAATTTCACCATTATGGATCGTGATTTACTCATGGTCGGTTTCGAGGAAACACAGGCGCTTGTAAACAATTTGCTCATACAATATCCCGATGTACGAGCCGGGTTGAGTGGCGATGTTTCACGGGAACATGACGAACAGGTCTATTCTCAGCAGACTCTGGGATATACGTCGTTGATAGCCATGGTCGCCATTTTTCTGCTGTTGGTCATTTCGTTTCGAATGTGGGTCGCACCGTTCCTGGCTATTCTGACCCTGGTTATCGGGGTTATATGGGCCAATGGGCTCGCTTTTCTAGTGGTTGGACGATTAAATATGATGACGGCCCTTCTATCCGTGGTTCTGCTGGGACTTGGAATTGATTTCGCTATACATATCATAGCCGGGATGACGGAATGGCGTGCAGCGGGTGACAGTATTCAGGAGGCAATGCGCAAAACCTTTGTAAAAAGCGGAAAGGGAATCATCACCGGTGCATTAACCACAGCGTGTGCTTTTCTGGCATTGTTGGTCAGCCGGTCCCGTGGCATGAAAGAAATGGGCATTGTGACAGGCGTGGGACTTTTAGCAATTATGATGGCGACTTTTATCTTTTTACCTGTCATGCTGGTATTGCGGGAGCGCCTCGTGGAATATATCCGCAAAAAAAGAGGGAAAACAATAGTAAAAAAACGCGATATTACCTTTCACAGCATCGGAACAGCAGCCCTTTGGTTAAGCAAGCGTTATGTTTTTACACTCGTGGTTTCCGCAGCCGTCAGTGCCATCCTGATTTGGGCTGCCCTGCATATCGGTTACGAGCAAAACTATATGAAAATGGAGCCCAAAGGACTGACGTCTATTGCTCTAGCCGATACAATTACTGAAAAATTTGACTTGAGTATGGAATATGCGCTCTGTCTTACCAACAGCGTGCAAGAATCCCGTGAATTGGCTGAAAGCTTTCGTGAACTGGGAACCGTTGCCATGACCAATGACATTTGCCTTTATCTTCCTTCTCAGAAGGAACAGCAACAGAGAGTGCCCTATGTCCGTGAAATCGACAGAAGAATGCGTGCGGCCTCTGTTAAAAAAACGTATTCTGTTTCAGATTTGCCGAAGCTAAAGGAGGAACTGGAACGGCTCGAAATGAATGTGATGGAAATGCAGGATATGGCGTTTATCGGCGGTCAGGATAAAGTGGATAATAAATGCAAACAAATCGTCGGTGATCCGGAAAATCCCGACGCTCAAAGTATATTTCGCCGATTGCTGGAAAAACTTGAATCGCAAAAAGGTGACATTGCCTTGCAAGGTTTGACGAATTTTCAACAATACTTTGCACCCTATTTCAAGGAAAAGGTTTTAAAGATGTGTTCCACCGATCCGATCAAACTGTCGGATCTCCCGGTTTCCGTGCTGGATCGTTACAGCAACAGCGCACGTGACAAGTTTATGATCACCATTTATCCTTCGGGACAATTGTGGACAGATGCCGATATGCTCAACCGGTTTGTTGATGATATGGAAAGAGTGACCCCTAAAGCCACCGGCACGCCGCTGGTGGCGGTGGCCTGGTTAAAAATCGCCGCGCGCGACGGCCGAAATGCCATATTGTTGACGCTTACCATTGTATTCCTGTTGTTGTGGGCTGATTTCCGCAACCCCAAATACGCCCTGATTGCCATGATACCTCTCCTGTTGGGTGTCTTCTGGATGGTGGGAATTATGCAACTATCCGGTATGTTGCTGAGTTTTATGACCATGATGGGAGTGCCCTTAATTCTCGGTATCGGAATTGATGACGGCGTCCATGTGATGCATCGCTGGCTGAATGAGGGAAAAGGCAGGATTTTTACGGTTTTTTCCAGTACCGGCAAAGCCATTTTACTCACCTCGTTAACCACAATGCTGGCTTTTGGTTCTATGGTTTTTTCAGTTTTTCCTGGATGGGCTTGGTTTGGTGAAGCGATGTTCATCGGCGTGGGCGCCTGTTTTGTAACAACGGTTATTTTTCTATCAGGCATGCTGGGATGGTTTGAAAGAAAAACCTGAAAATATTTATTAAAAAACAATTTTTTTTGCGGTGGTTTTAGTAAGGAAAGCAACCAAGATAGCCGGTCTTTTTACTTTTGGATATACAATATATTGCACATGATACTAAGTATTTGTTTATAAATTAATTATGTTTATTTGACAGGATCAATCCCGCATTGCGGAACGGGCGATCATGCTCCGCTGGATGTGAGATGGCAATATTCTTTTAATTTACCGTACCAGCACCATTTTCTGAAAAATAGAATTATTTTCGCCGTATCTTAAAGAAAGCAAATAAATACCGCTTGTTACATTCTCTCCGGATGTATTCCGTCCATTCCATGTAATATAGTGACGCCCCGAAGAGAGATAATTGTCTTCAAGACAAGTGACGTGACCGCCCAATGTATTGTACACAAGTAATTCTACATCGGCGGATACCGGCAGGTCGAATTCAATTTGAGTGGATGCGTTGAACGGATTGGGATAGTTTTGGCACAGTACAAAGCCTTCCACTTTTTCGGGATGAAACGAATTCGCCCCCGAGTCTGCTCCTATGTGTTTTATAAGCACGGCCAATTGCGGCCGGTCGGTGCCGTTCTTAGGTTCGATGGTGAACATGTACTCTCCCCACCATGGTCCGGCCGCCCAATAGGCCCAGCCAAGCCAAACATCCGCATTTTTATCTATGTATTCGAGCATGTCGTCCAGTGCCGCCAGACACTTTTCGTCTGTACTGCAGCCGAATTCGCCCAGGAAACCGCGTTTATCGTTCGTGCGCAACCAATTTGTAAAATTTTTCAAGCGTGTCGATCCGATGGTCGGCCCAACACAGGTTGCGGAGGTTCCCGATGAATTATCATCCAGATACTGGTGAACCTCGAAGGCATAGTTGTCGCCGGGATCGACAATGTCCAGCATGGCGGTGCCGTTTGGTGTACCGTACCAGGTAGAAGTCCAGGAGTGAGCCCCTGTGTAGGCGTTGCCGGGCACGAGAATGAGATTTTTTGCACCGGTTGATCGAATGGCACCGATCGCGGCGTTGGCATCAGAAAGCCATAGTTCCGTTTCCATACCGTAGGGTTCATTCATCAGGCCGAATATAACGAAAGGATTGTCTTTGTAGTGCGATGCCAGCTTTTGCCAAAAATCTTCAAAGGCACTCACCGGCAGCTCGTCGCTGCCGATAATTTTACCGTAATAGCGGGCGTAATTGTGGGGATCGAGAATAACGAACGCCTTTTTGGATGTGGTATAAACGATAAACTGGTCCAGTCTCCCGAGTTCGGCTGTATTGAATTTTTCATTTGCGCTATGTTGAAGTCGCTCCCACTTGAACGGCAGGCGGAAAATATTCATGCCCTTTCCGGTAAAATAATCCACCTCGGAACGTGTCGGGTAGGTATAATGTTGATTGTAATTACCGGGAAGATTATTACCACCGAATTCAGCTCCTGCAAGATTCACGCCGGCATATTCGACTTGACCGGATACACCAAAATTGAAATAAAACAGTAAAAGCAGGATAGCACCTATGTTATGAATCATTTTTTACCTCATTTCAATACAAAAATTTTGAATAGAAAATCACCGGCATCTTTGTCACCGCTTTCCACAAGAATTTTTTGTTGTTTGTTGATGTGAAATCCCAGTGATTGAGAAATATATTGAATGTAATTGTCCGAATGCATATAAATCGGGATGCCCCATACGGTTGGTTTTTTGATAAAGTCCGGTACAACTTTTCCCGCCTGACTTGCCTTTTTTTCAAGTGAAGCGACACTGAACGCGATTATTCCTCCTGGTTTATGCAGTCGGGCCGTTTCTTTGAAAATCGGCA
>JAFGEC010000573.1 GCA_016931775.1 Candidatus Zhuqueibacterota bacterium
TCCATTCTTATGTTAAAAACAAAGGCGTAAAAAGTCCCGTCGAATTTCCCGGTAAAATTCCCACACAAATGTTCTTTTTATCCCTTTTAAAGATTGTAAAAAATATCTATGAGAAAATCAAGCAGTTTTTCATAGAACATATTTGACAACAGCCGGAAGGTGCGACGTACCTTCATTGCCCTTGGTCTTTGATCTTGCGGCTGTGCACGAATAACGTATATCGGTGCGTCGCACCTTTTACGTCCACGGCAGAAGGTGCGACGCACCGGCATACATCTTTTGGGAATAATCGGAGGAACAACAAATACCGACAGGAAAGGTGCGTCGCACCGATATACACATTATTAGAATGTGAGGCTTGCATCCCACTTGTAACCGCGCTTTACCAGAATATATTTTGCAATTGCAGGGTGGGATTCTATCCCACCTTTTTCGTGCACAAATTGAATAATTAATAACAACAAAATTTGCTCGAAAATATTATTCTCCAAATTTTTCATTAATAAAAAACAGCTCAATATCATTTTCCCTCCAGTTTTCAGGATAATATCCTTTTGCTTTGTACCTGTGAAAGCTCGACCATTTCCATCGCACCTAAAGGGAAACTTATCCTGTACAATTTTCCAAACACGTCTTTGTATTTGACGCGACAAATCAGAGGATAGAAAGGGCTGCCGGTCAAAAATAACGAGGGTAAAAAAGAAGGTGCCTCCCCGAACAAAAACCCGGCGATCGTCTGACATATAAAAAAAACTCTATTAACTGTTAGGAAGAATTATATTCATTACCGGACTTTTAAATGGCGGGATAGAATTCCACCCTACAACTTTATGTCCAAGTTTTTTTTATTTGTTTTTATTTTAATTTTTTCATACAATAAAGACAGGTTAATGGATTCATTCCATAAACTTGCAGTCTTTGGATGAATGTGGGATGAGGCTGGTCTCAGGGATTTAAAAAGGGAGTATTTTAGAAATCCATCGGCAGCAGCTGATATATGATTATTGTTGAAGATGAAATATCAGGTCATATGTCCCATCCCAAAAAACAAATGGTGCGATTGCACATCCTGTACTCAGAATAAAACAACTCGGATCGACATGAAGAATAAAGTTTTTTTCGGATTATTTATTATTTTTACAACCGGATGTAGCAAAGTATTCTTAAATGACGAATTTATTTCCACACTTTCCTTTCCCCGGGTCAGCCAAAATCTACTTGTATACTATCACAGACACTATTTATTAAAAAACAACCGGCTTTTCATAAAAACACACAGCCTCATAAAAACCGGGGGTAACGTCAACACATTTCCAGAGGCATTGTATTGCATCGATGGTTCTGTTCAAAAATTACAGCAGTACCATGTCCGTCTTATCCATCAAAACGGTTCAATAAAGACGTTCAGCAAATCAGATTTGCTCCGATCCGATCTCAGTAATTCACAGATGATATCCAGATTACGGATAAACTTTTTACCTGTTCGCAACGAGTTACAAAGCGGTGATCTCATTGAGACAATTACTACCTTTGAACATTCGCTGCCATTTTTGGGAATACAATTTACTCTGGATGAATTGGAAGAAACAGCAAAAAACATTTCCTGTTTAATCGAAATACCGCTCGAGGACAGTCTGAATTATATTGTTTTAAACGATACGATCCCGGTCAGTCTCGTAAAAACTTCTAAAACCAAAACCTACCGTTTTTTCTGGGACAGTTATACCCCGTTGACAAAATCCGGACTATTTTCAAAAAATAATTCAGAACCGGCGATCCTGGCTCAGGTGTCAGCCCCTTCAATATTTCCTCAGGGGCAAATAATACAAAAAACAACATGGCAAGATTTTGGCAATGTTTATCTCGATATGATTCAATCAAAACTTGAAATATCCCACGCTCGCGCCCTGGCAAAAGAGATAACTAAAGGAAGGACAGGCGACAAAGAAAAAATGGACGCGATCGCCGAGTATTGCCAAAAAAATATTCGGTACGAGCAGGTGTATATTGACAATGGTGAATTTATACCCAACAATTATTCAACCATAATGTCCAACAGGTATGGCGATTGCAAAGATTATTCCGTGGCAATGTATTGTCTGGCAAAAAGTATCGGCCTTACCCCCAGGCTGGCAATGTGCCACCGGGGCAGGGGATTCGAACCCTGTCCCAAATTACCTGTCTCCCAGTTTAATCATATAATCGTTTATTTTGTGGACAAACAAACGGATTACTGGTACGATGGGACCAACAGGGCAGGCCAACCCGGTATCGTAAATGTTGATTTGATCAATCAAACGGCGCTTGTACTGGAAAGGGACAATTTGTTTCTGGCGCAAATCGCAGAGAACTCCGGGAATAAAATGACCATTTCAGGCAACCTGATGGCAGTTAAAAATGATATCGAGGGCGAAATAACCATATCCCTGTCTTTACAATTTGCCGTACAATTTTTTTATTATGAAATGCATTTTAATCAAGAGGAATTTAAAGATTATTTGTATAGATGGTCAAGGGAAAATATAAACGAAAATATCATCCTGAAGGATATAAAATGGCTGCCGGAAAAAGAATTTGTACTAAAATTTTCCTGTGTACTTCCCAATTCAGTCATCACAATCGATCAAAATGTCTATGTCAGCCTTTCCCGGATATTTTCCAGACTATTTCCATCTGATGTGGCTGACATCCAAAATAATCCCGATCTGTTTTATTTCCCCTATTATAATCGAACAGATCTTTCTTTAAACTTTGAGAATCTGTTTCAGGTACAAGATCAAACCGAACCGAATCGATCGAACAAAAATTTCAAACTGAATTATTCTTATGATCTGCCGCCCGGACCATTCAACGTTTCGCAACGAACTGATTTTATACAAAAACTAACGACCGTCACCGATAATTTTAACAATAATGTCAAACTCGTCAGGATGGGACTGCCATGAATCCAATTAAACTTTTATTTTTAAGCATTTTTTTGTTTTCCGGATTTGCATTTTCTGAAAATTTCATCAGAAATTTGCCCAGTGAACAGTTAAGAAAGCTGTTGACGCCTGAAAAATTCAAAAACATGGACGCTGTGATTGTTTTAAAAGAAAACAGTTTTCAAATTCAGGAATCCTCAATCGAGTATCATGGAATTTCCCTTATAGGCCCCAGAATCCAAAAAACAAGTGCCCTCATCGTCAAACTGTTTAATGAAAAAGCGGTTCAGAGATACGGCACTTTTGAATTTGATTACAGAGAATTGCTGGGAAACCAGATTCGTAATCCATTCGAAGCCAGAGTACGTATACTCAAAGAATCAGGAGACATTTGGGTGATGCCAAAAAAACAAATCAACACCATCGTTTCCAGAGAATTTGACGGATCACCCATCGCCCGAAAGGTGATATTCAAAATCCCCAATTTGTCAGTGGGTGACATCTTGCAAATCGAGTACAGTTTTGCCGAGAATTTTTCTCTCGCATCAAGTGGAGTATTTTATTTTCACGACAGGGATTTTACACTCTTTTCCAATCTTTACATAACCCTCCCCGCAAAATGTCAGACAAAGTTCACGAGTCTTCCCCAGGGCAAAATTCCTGATCCGCAGATTACCCAGGTCAGCAAGAACTGGGGAGCGGGCGAGACGTATTTTTGGAGTTTACAAAATCTGAAACCGATTCCGGACGAATCCTTTTCCACGCCGTTTACGGATGTTTCATATAAAACGGCATTTATTATAGACAGATGGGATAATCAGGGTGAATCCGAGGCCAACTGGACATACAAGGCAAACAACTTTTATAAAAATTTTATCAAAAAAGATAACGTGAACGAGCAACAGCTTGAAGAGCTGGGATTTGCAGGTATGGAGCAGGAACCGGTCGGCCGCAGTACGACGGACCGCCTTTACACGGCGTTACGTGAAGCAGTTTCTCTTTACGAATTTAATTCTCTCTATCCACAGAGTGAGAACATTAAATCTATTTTCAAAACGGGAAAAGGGGATGCATCAGATATGGCATATATCATGTATTCGATTCTGAAAAAATGGGATCAAACTGTCAAAATTGCCTGGATCCGGGATATTCGCCAGGGTCGTTTCGAAATAACTATTCCTACGGCAATGTGGTTTGACAGACTGGGTGTATTGGTCACGATCGATGGTGAGGAGGTGTTGTATGATTTCGACCGGTCTGTACCGGTAAGCTTTCAAACGCCCTGGTTCCTAAAGGGTTTGAATGTTGTGGTCATTGATGAATCCGGTTACGAGTTTAAAACCATCGGTACCCCTGCAACAATCCGTGACAACATTTATAAGGAATTTCATCACCTGGAGTTAAAAGATGATATGAGTATTTATGATAACATTGAATTTACCAATAAAGGTATTGGCGCTGAAGAATTCAGAGAAAACAATTACGGTCTGGAAGAGAATAAAATTATAGAAAAGCTGACCGGAATGCTAACACCCAAATGCCTAAGTTCTGTTGACTCTGTTTCTTTCAATAATTATAAAAGTGATACAAAGGTCGACATAAAATGCGCCGGTCATTTACCATTGAACGCGATTGAAATTGATTCATTTATGGTATTCAAGCTGAATAACTATACATTTTCTGATTTTAAGGACAAAATATTTTCAACATACAGGCAAAACGACGTTAACCTGAAAACGCCATTTCAGGTTTTCTTAACCTGGGAAGTTGCTCTTCCCAATGGTTATAAAATAAAAACCACATTGGAAAACGCCAATATTTCCGGACCGGGACATGCCGCGTCGGCATATAATTTTTATTCGGATAATGAAACAATAAAGATATCCTGTCACATAAAATTCCCGGAAATAATCATTCCCAAAACCCAGTTTCCTCAGCTTTTAACCTTTCTGGATGAAACACTGGCCAAAATCAACCAGGATATCATTCTGGAAAAAGAAAAGGGCGAAACATCCCCGGATTCTCACTAACCGAGGAACAGACACCAGATCATTTGCATGGTGGGATAGAAGTATCGGTACCAGCCCGGGTTGAAACGACGTTCTTTTGGTTACATAATTTCTTTTACAGCGCTTTTAGGCAAACCATTATAGATGTTAAACAGTACAAAAAAAGAATAGATACTGTTTATATAAAAATAATGGATAGACGGCATGACATATTGAATAACGCTTGGAGGAAGAAATAATAGGCGGTATTTGATGATTTACCCCTTTCCCTATTATCAGTATATTGTGTTTAAATTTTACACGGTAAAGAAGACGATATTTCAGCCTTAACAAATCTCAGTACGAACAAGATATTATATATGGATTACAAACAGTTCAATTATATAATATTTTTTAATAAATTGGAGAACAAGCGCGATGAAAAAATTTATATCTTTATGGTCCAGCAACGATATATTTATGTTAACAAATGGAATACAATCATTGGAGTTGGTTACTATTATGATGATCTTTCTGACAGTACGAGGGTCCTTTTGGAGGATACCGCCATCGAGATCGCCAATAGAGTGGATGCCTTAAGTGAGTCTTTATAACACATTTTGCCTTTGGGATCGCAGGTGCCCGGTTCATTTAAAATCCGTCAAATATCGTGTGGCACGGCCTTTAGGCCGTGTCACACGTTTTTTTATCAATATGTCACCCATATGCCTAAAGGGCACCTGCGCTATATGGATGTCTTGATTTGAAATCGAAATGATAGACAACAATTCGGATTAAGGAAAACTGGCAAGACAGCCGGTCTTTTCACTTTTGGATATACAGTATATAGCATATGATATTAAGCATTTGTTTACAAAATAATTTTGTTTATTTGACCTGATCAACAGGATATGAGTAATACTGATCCATATTTCGAATGTTTTTCCGATTAAACCATCATGTCGATCCTGCAATGCGCATAGCCGTCAACCTAAAACGAATTGAATGCACAATTTAACCCCGAAGCTCACGAAGAAAAATGGAATAATGCGAGTTTTAAATAAATTACATCAACTTATAAAACACTAATTTTTATTGCTTCGTGTTCTTCGTGCCCTCGTGGTGAATAAAATATCAAGGCAAATATAGCCTAATATTTAAAATATGAAAAATTTGTGATAGTCGTGATTTATTAAAATTCAAAATGCTTTTATGGCAGATGGCCCGACCATCGCAATCTTGAGATTTTTTCCTTTTATACAATTTTACTTGATTTTACTCTCTCAAAAAACTACATTTGCATACAAACGACAAGAAAAATGTATCAGTAAGCAGAAAAGGCGACTTACATCCTCGTATTGAAGGCTCATTCAGGCGTATTTTTGCCTTTTTAGAGCTATATGCGAAAAATCAAAATTCCTGTCAATAAAAAGATTCGTATGATGCGCGTATTTAAAAAAATTATTTGAAAAATAATGAAAAAAATGGGTACCATTGAAAAGATCGCCGCCGTAGCCCTGCTGCTGATCCTGTTGTATTGTCTGGCGGCTATATTTTTCACCCCCGGCTGGGGCGATGAGATCAATTTTCATTATCCCAACAGCAAAAATATCTCTCTGAAACAGATCCTTGATGCGAATTCATCCTATTCCAGTGCCTATACGCCAGTACCTTATTTGATCGGTCGCGTGATCATTGCTGTTCATGACTCCCTAACCGCGCTCCGTTTGTTCAATTTTATCGCCACCCTGTTGCTGGTGTATTTCTTTTACAGAATCGCCTCTTTTTTCAGCGCCACCCCCCTGCTGCTGACCCTGCTGTTGACCGCCAATCCCTATTTGCTGCGCAGCGCTTTTCTCTACTATATGTTTAATTTTGGTATGCTGTTTGCGATTCTGGGCATTTATTTTTACTTCGTCTCCACCTCCAGCTACAAATATCTGTTTGCTTATATATGCTGGGGACTGGCAGTGTTGTCCCAGCAGTGGATGCTGATGTTGTTTGTCGCCAGCTGGATTATGGAATTCCATGAATACCTGGGTAAATCCATGTCCCTGGTACGGTTGCTGTGTCTTTCGCTGTTGAAAATGGGAGTACTGCTGCCTGCTCTGGTGTTGTTTGTATTCTGGCATGGATTGACCCATCCCAACTTTCATTACCATGCCCTGCATCCCGGTTTTGAGCATCTCAATGCCACCCTTGCCAACTGGGGCCTTGCAGCCATCCTGATCGTACTGTATAACTATAAAAAGGTGATTCGGATCAATTACTTGCCCCTGTTGTTCCTGGCACCTCTGTTTTACCTGGCTGTTCCGGTTCATTCCATTAATCCGGGCAGCCATTTGTCCAATGGTGTGGCCGTGCAGATGGCCAGCCAGATCGCACGGTTGACACCGCTATCCTATCAGTCCTGTCTGCTTGGTTTGGCCTTGTTCGGTCTGGCTGTGCTGGTCCTGATACTGTCCAAACAGCACGAAACACTGGAAATCTATATGAAATTTGCCTTGCTAGGATTTCTCGCCGCATTTGTAGCCAGCACCAACCTGGGGGCGTCGCATATCTTAATCTCGTTGCCTTTTTTATGGTTGATTTTCTACCAGGATTTCAACAGCTCATTCCGGTTGTTGCTGTTTACCACCCTGCAGTTCTATCTCATTTCCTGGTTTTATATTATCTATGTCAGTTTTTATAAAGTTTATGAAATCAATCTCTAGCGGTGGGATTCCAAATATGAAGTCAATCCTGAAAAACATTTTTCTGCTCACCCTGCCATCCATGCTGGTCCTTTTCATTTTGCTGGAGATTTTTTTTCGCCTGGTCATCGCTGCGTCCCAGAATCCTGATCTCTTTTACGACCAGGCTGAAAAAATGGTTCGCTATGATGAAAACGGACCCAGACAGGGACAGGTAACCCTGGGCCGGTTTGCCCGAATCAAGAGCCGTTGGCGCATCAACAATTTCGGCTGGAACAGCATACTGGATTATTTACCAAAAAAAGAACCGGGCATCAAACGGATTGCCGTGATCGGGGATTCCTATATCGCTGCCATGGTGGTGGATGTGGATAAAAACTTTATGACTTTGCTGGATCAGGAACTGGGAACAGGCTGGCAGGTGTACAGTTTTGGTAAATCGGGTTACCCGGCATCCCAGTATCTCCATGTCAATCGCTATGTCGACCGGATTTTTGATCCCGATCTGCTGGTGTTTCATTTTTGCCACAATGACTTTGACGAATCCCTTGCCGCCAATGAGGTTCACACGGAATGCCTGCAGCTGGAACTTTTCGATGACCGGATAAATGAAATCCCGCCCACCGGCTTAAAATTGGGTGGCTTCCAATGGGTGAAATCCAGTGCGCTGTTCAGATATCTGTATTATAATCTGCACATCTATTCCATGCACCAGCTGCTTTTATTCCGCCGTCATCGCGTCTATAATGCCAACGTGGATGTGGAAAAACTCGGTCAACAACGGCAACAGGTGAAACAAATCATGCAATATATCATCCTTACCATCAAACTGGAAAATCCCGGCAAAAGGGTCATTCTGATGATGGATGGGCCGCGGGAGGACATTTACAACAACAATCTGGCCGAAAGCTCGGTGAGATGGGTGAATGTCATGTTTGACAGTGTCTGTACTGCGCAGCAGATGGAATACCTGGATCTGACAGATATTTTTGCACAGGATTTTCAAATCAACCATAAACGCTTCAACTCCGATCTGGATGGACACTGGGATGAATACGGTCACCAGGTGGTAGCAAGGGCGTTGTATGACGAGATTATTTCGAA
>JAFGEC010000076.1 GCA_016931775.1 Candidatus Zhuqueibacterota bacterium
ACCGGGCATGTATTGGCGGTGTTCGGCAAACTCTACACTAAAACCATGATAGGGGCTTTTATGTAATCCCGTAATAAAACCTTCCACGACAAGCCGAGCCACTAAATTCATATTCGCCAATTTTGAAACCGTCTCGGGACGCAGATACCGGCGGTAATCGTCAGTTTTGGGCATTTTTAGAGACTTTCAGACGTAAGACGATCAACAATTTCCGAAGCGGTTACACCGTCCGCCTCTGCATTAAAGTTGGTTACGATACGATGGCGCAATACCGGCTTTGTAACGGCGAGTACGTCGGAAATATCCGGAGTCGGGCGGCCGTCGAGAATGGCCCGGGTTTTCGCGCCCAAAATCAGGTATTGTGAGGCCCTGGGGCCCGCTCCCCATTCAAGCCAATCTTTGGTATACTTGGGAGCAAGCGGGTCGTTTGGCCTTGTACGCCTGACCAATTTAACGGCAAACCTGATTACATTATCAGCAACGGGTACCCGGCGAACCAGATTTTGCAGATCAGTGATCTGTTTTGCATCTAGAACCGTTTTAAGCCGGGCCTCGTAAGCACTGGTTGTGGATCGAACGATTTCCTGTTCTTCATTTTCGTCCGGGTAATCTACCCAAAGATTGAACATAAATCTGTCAAGTTGGGCCTCCGGTAACGGGTAGGTGCCTTCCTGTTCGATAGGATTTTGCGTAGCCAGGACGAAAAACGGCTCGTCCAGAGGGTGCGTTTCACCGGCGGCGGTCACCTCGTGTTCCTGCATAGCCTGCAGAAGGGCTGATTGTGTTTTGGGCGGTGTACGATTAATTTCATCCGCCAGTACAATATTCGCAAAAACCGGCCCTTTTACAAACTTGAAAGTTTTTTTCCCGGTACTTGTATCTTCTTCAATGACTTCGGTTCCCGTGATATCGGATGGCATTAAATCCGGAGTAAACTGAATTCTGCTGAATTTTAAATCCAACACACGGGCAAGCGTACTGATCAGAAGCGTCTTTGCCAGTCCGGGGACACCGACCAGTAAGCAATGACCTCTCGATAATAAAGAAATTAATAATTCATTTATAACTTTTCTTTGACCGATAATCACTTTACTTATTTCAGCGATAATTTCATCATGGGCTTTTTTTAATTGTTGTACAATTTCCAAATCATTACTATCTTTAGGCATCTAACCTCCAAACTGAACGCGAGAATTCGTATAGATCAATGTGATTCTTCATAAGCGTTAAATGTAGCTAATTTTACCTCCAAAGTCAAGGATGCAAACTGAGCTTGGAAAAAAGCGATTTAGTAAGGATTTAATGTGATATACGTGCATAAAGACATGGAGTTACAGGTTAAAAAAACAATAACCGGACTTGGGATTGAAAAAATAGAACAAGATATGGTGCTTTTGGGAGAAAAGTCCTTTCGAGGCAGGCAAGTATTTCAATGGATTTATGAAAAAAAAGTCCGCGACTTCGACCAGATGACCAATTTGGCCGTGCCCTTGCGCCAAAGGCTTTCCCAGAGCTTTATCATAGGCTGTCTTGAGCTGGTCAATCAGGTACAATCGCGCAATACAAATACGATTAAATATTTACTTTCATTATCCGATGGTCTACACATTGAAAGTGTTTTTATACCCGAGGGAAAGCGTAAAACTTTGTGTGTTTCTTCTCAGGTCGGTTGTTCTTTGGGATGCCGGTTTTGTCAAACGGCGCGAATGGGATTTAAAAGAAATTTGACCGTCGGAGAAATCGTCGATCAGGTTCTATTCGTTGAGGCGCTCCTGGGTATAAAAATGACCAATATTGTTTTTATGGGAATGGGAGAGCCGTTTTTAAATTATGAAGCGGTTTTATCGAGCGCGGAATTGATCAATCATCAGGATGGAATTTCTATCGGCCATAAACACATTGTTGTTTCCACGGCAGGTATTATACCTGCCATTTATCGGTATACGGACGAAGGGCATAGGTACAAACTGGCGGTTTCGTTAAATAGTCCCGATCCTGAAGAGAGGCAAAACTTAATGCCTGTATCCCGTAAATATCCATTGTATGAGTTGAAAAAGGCATTGGAGTATTACACTCGAAAATCCAGACGGCGCGTTACTTTTGAATACGTCCTGCTCAAAGATGTAAACGATCGCCTGCAGGATGCCCGGGCGATAAAGAAATTTGTGACCCATATTCCATGTAAAATAAATCTTATTCCATATAATGAAACCTCTGCAGATTTTCAACGGCCGGCTGAAAAAACAGTTCAGCAATTTGTCGACCTGCTGAAGCCGTTAAATGCCCCGGTGTCGGTTCGATGGAGCAGAGGTGATGACGCGCGATCAGCGTGCGGTCAATTGGCCGCACAGAACGAGTAGAAAATAAAGGGCCGTTTATTTATGCAGACCAGCCGAAAGCCAATCATCGGTGTTATGGGCGGTGGAACCGTAGGCCAAGAAGTTGAAAAATCGGCATTTGAATTCGGGGCTCTCGTTGCAGAGAACGGTTGGATTCTGTTAAATGGTGGAAGAGATGCCGGGGTCATGCGCGCTTCTGCGATGGGTGCTAAAAGTAAGGGGGGGCTTGTCATCGGCATTTTGCCGGGTTTTCAAAAAACACAGGCGAATCCATTTATCGATATCCCCATAATTACCGGCATGGGAGACGCGCGTAATGTGATCAATGTGTTAAGTAGTGATGTGGTAGTGGCCTGCCCCGGTGGAGCGGGAACCATGTCTGAAATTGCTTTCGCACTAAAAAATAAAAAACCGGTTATTCTTTTGAATTTTGATGTTCGGCCGTTCTTCATTGGCTATGATCTTCTCTTTGTATCGACACCTGTACAGTGTATCGATGTTATAAAATCTTGTATTCTGAAAAATTAATGTAAGTCCGACCTTGATAAACGGTTAAATCCAGCAGGCCGATCCGTTTGGCCGGAAATTATAAAATAAATAATTTATTCGCTCATATGCAATTTTGTATTTTGCCCATTTTTTTATTCTTTTGTGATTACGACCGATTAATCGCGCGAGGTTAAAAAAAATCGTACAGAAGAGTACAAACCAGGTTGATTGTTTCGATCTTTTTATCAATATAATTAAAAATTTGGGGGGATGCCATTTTTTATCTTTGCTTGACATTTTACTTTTTTTTTACTAGGTTTATACGAATCGATTTCATAAGGCTGGGCACAATGCCGGTCCTTTAGATCGGCTGAACGATGATGGGGAGAATGGATGAATAATATCCTTGTGCTGGGTACCGGTAGTTCAGTAAAAATGTTTTGTCATCAAATTCTTGATGTAACGGATGCGACGATTAAAATTATTGATCCTGCTGCAGAATCAATTGTAAAACATTTTGATAAAAACCGTGTTTTGGCTCATAAAATTGATCCAAATAACCTTCAGCGGCTAGAATCCTTTATAAGCGATGCTGATATTGTCGTGGTTCCGAAAACACTTGAAAACCTCTCTGCTCTTGCTCAACTATGTATCCGATACCGAGTACACCTTGTAACGCAAGAGCGCGTGAACCGGGATATTGTTAAATGGAATGATGAGGTGGTGAAAAACGGATTACTGTTTCTATTTGAGGTGGGACTCAATCCCGGGATCGATCACATCAGCGCCATGACTCTTTTGGAAACCATCAGACAACGAGAAGCAAAGATTCTTTCTTTTGAATCGTATTTGGGTGATATGCCGGCTCCAGAAGCAAATGATAATCCGTTCGGATTCAAATTTGTCGAAAATCCGGATTCGGTTCTTAAAAAATTTAAAAATCCAGTGTTCTTCCGGAGCCAAAACCAAGAAATAAAACTTGCGGAAAAAAATGCGTTTGAGCGATATTGGCTCAAGGATATTGAAAGTTTAGGCCATATGGAGGTTTTTCCGTACGAAAATTCTTTGTTTTATCAGGATTTTTATCATCTGCCGGAGGCTGAAACATTTATTTTGGGTGTTTTCCGAAATCCCGGTTGGTGTGAGTCTATGGATAAAATCGTAAAAATGGGTTATATGAGTAACAAAAAGATACCCGGGCCTATGTCCATGATTGAATTGACCGCTTTGCTCATTCGACGAAAGACAACTGGACATTTTATTCGCAAGCTCGCCAATTTCCTTAATATCAGCCCCACATCAGTTATTCTCAAACGCCTTGAATGGCTCGGTTTATTAAGTGAGGATCCGATACCATCCGGTTGCGGGACTCCCTTTCAGGTTCTATCGGCAAAGATGAATGAAAAAATGGTTTATCAGGATTATGAACGGGACCTGGTGTTGCTTTTTCAGGAGGTCATCGTTGAATATCCGGATTTAAAGCATGAAAAATTTTCCGTCACACTCGCCCAATATGGTAATCCCGGCAAAGGTATGGCGTCGACCAGGTTAAACGGTCTTTTGTTGAGTCTAGCTGTACAATTGGTTTTGAAAAATAAATCCCGGCTAACCGGGGTCCGGCTTCCTGTTGTTGCGGATATTTATCGACCGATCATGCAGGGATTGGACGATCATAAAGTACAGTTTCGAAGAAAAATCTTCCGGGATGTTTGACCCTCAGTAAAGCCTATTTATCAGTAAATTGTATAAACCACAAGGTTAATTCGATTTTCAAACCACTGCCTCCGGCGGTGGTAATTGACTTTTGGTCCGACCTGTTAAAAATCAACCACCGGATTTACCGGTCTGAAAAAAAATATTTACGAGCTATATATATTTCTTCCCTGTTTACCCCAATATATCATCCCAGCGTTTTTTATTCATATCTATTTTCTGCCGGGGGGTCATTTTTGAGTAATCGGGCTCGTCGTTATTTTTTTTCACACTCGATTTTTCTGACGTGTCCTGACCAATAAAAACAAAATCTCTGTTACCACCATATGAAACGGCCGTGTTTGTCAGTTGTAGATCTTCTTTCAACGGACGATATGGAGCAATTTGGAGTTTTTGTAAAACGGCATGGTATGCTTTCACAGCCTCTTCCGGCGATATCTCGTCATCAGCGATCAATCTTAAAAACGAAACAAAAGCCAGCTGGTGTTCGCTGTTGTTTATTTTCCGGCCGTATAACGCAACCCGGGCGCCGTATTTTTTTGCTTCAGCAAGAAGTTTAAAAGCATCATAGGTTGTACCGGAGGAACCACCGAGTATACCCGGAATCAAGTCGGGATCATATGATGCCAGTTGTTGCATAAATTTTGGCCCCTGGTAAACGACCTTGAGAAATAACGGCCTGCCGGCTTTGGTCACACCGGCAAGATCTCGTACAATATGATCGTTGATGAATTGTCCCAGTTTGTCAGGCGCCACGGCATCTTTTTTATTTGGATTAAAGACCTCAAGAAAATAACGAAACCCTTTTTTTTCTGCCTCCAACCGGAAATTGCGAAATGTATCCAGGGTTTGAAGGTCAAGCTCGGGATCATTATTATACGTTACGGAATACAATCCCAAATTTGCACCAATTGTTCGTTCCTGTGGTGTACATTCCAGCTTACCGCATTGAATGTGATCGATTGTTGCCGTACCAAAGGGTTTGGCAGGAAAATCCAGGTAACATGCGCCGGTAATCACATGTACATCGGTGGTATCATTTGCGCGTGCCGCAGGGGTAACCGGACTGTTATCAAAAAGCCGTTCTTCGATGGTCAATATTTCGTTTGTGCTGGCCGACATGAGAACAATGTCGGCCTTTTTTTGTTCGATGATCTGCCGAATGAGAGAACGATATTCGGCAAGCGTTCGAAACCGCCCTTCCTGTCCATGATATTCAGGACTCTGTCCCGGTGCGGCAATGCCGAATGCCATATCCGCATCCTTGGCATCTGCCAGGATAAAATCTTTGCAGTTGCTGTTATTTAAAATGCGGTCGATTTTTAAATCTAAATTTTTTTGCATCCTGTGCCCTTTCGGAACGAAAAGTGTTTGGGGAAAAATTCATGTGCAAAAATGTAAAATGCCTCCAGCTCAAAGATATCTTTCCGGTGTGATTCAGCAAATATTTAATGGGAAAATTATATTTTAATTTTTCTGCCGTTTAATAGTTTAGAAATTTTTGCTGAAAAATTCAAGAGAAAATGGATTCCGGTTTTAATATGTGAGTAACGAGGGGATGGAATGCGTAGCTTTTTTTGTTGTTTACGCCCCAAGCACAGCTTGGGCCGTAGATTTGTTGGTTTTTAATATGTTTTTTGCACGATTTTAAATTTTATTCTGGAATTTGAGACTTGCGACCATTTTCTTAATAACATTGCCACCTCAACAGTGACATATTACTGCAGGGTATCCCCCAATATTTTGTAATTGCAAACGAAATAATTAGTCTGCTGTGTAGAATGTTGCAGTTTTGGATTTTTTTAAAACTTTATTGATGAATATGAGCATTCGGTCATATTGTGTGGTCCGACATCATCTATGACAACTGGATGCGCGCTTGCGCGGGCATGACACGAATGTGTCGATACCATATGTATTAACCTATTCCTCATGGATGACATTCTGTTTTTTACCGGAATACATTAACATTTCGCAACTCTTTTAAAAACTTGAATCCCAACATTTTATACAGCAATTTGGCAACGGCGAACGGTGAGTTGTTGTCGTGCGGCGAATAGCTAAGCTCTACAAGGTCAAAACCTATGACCGTCTTGGTTTCAAAAATAATTTGCAGCATGTTTATGACCTCGTCCCATAAAAATCCCCCGGGTTCGGGAGTTCCGGTACTCTGAATGACGCTCCAGTCAAACGCATCCACATCAAAGGTAATATAAACCGGATCCGGCAGCTTTTTCAGGGCTCGGTGAAGATTAAAATTACCCCGGCGGATTTGGTGCATGGTAAATACATCCAGATTCTCTTTTTTAATCCTTTGAGCCTCTTCAACACACATACTGCGAATGCCCAGTTGCAAAGTGTGTTGGGTATATTCTCTCACCCGGGACATGACAGCGGCATGGCTGTATAAATTGTCCTCGTATTGTGGTCTCAGATCGGAATGGGCATCGAATTGAATAACGGAAAATTGACGCTCACGCTGAGCTACAGCCTTTATATACCCGGTTGTAATAGAGTGATCTCCGCCCACGAGCACGACAAATTTATTTTGATCGAGTAGATTTGAGATGTGGTGAAAAATCGTTTCACAAACCTGTTCCGGCTCCTTCGGCAATTCCGGCGGTGCGCATGTGGATATACCGATTTTATAGGGCTCGATATCCAGCACTTCATCGTAAAATTCGAGAAAATGTGAAGCATCTAATACCGCCTGAGGTGCAGAACCCGTTCCTTTACCGTACGATACACCGCCTTCATATGCAACGGGCAATATTAAAACACGAGCATTTTGTGGATCGGTGTATTGTGGATCATCCAGCAGGAATTGTTTCGTGAGCCGTATCATTTGGCCTGGGCGAGTTTTTGGATCAAATTCGGCATCTGCCCGGCGACATTTTTTAAACCGCGCCGGGGACAGGTTTCCAGTACATATGCAGTGAGCAGCGGAAAAACGATACTGTATTCCCCCCATATTTGCACGAGTTTTTCTATCGAATCATTCTTATATTTACCCCACGTTACACCTTCGCCAAAAGTACACCCCGACAAACTGCCTTCCCGCTCGATGGCCGTGCCAATTTGCAGACCTCTGTCCGCACCGTTGAATTCGATTCCCAGTATCTGATGAATTGTCGGGCTGGTTTGCTGGATAAAGTTTTTCGGGCCACCGCCCCCGAGTTCGACAAAACCCGTCTGGGGTGAAGAAAATACGATGGCTGCCGAATCAAAAATATCCTTTTGGGCGGACAGAACCACCGGATATCCCAGCCGGTCCGTCAGAGTGAGGTTCATGGCAATGGAATGATTGGACAATGAATCCCAAAAAACCGGCACTCCTTTTTGTGCGGCGGCGGCAACAAAACTTTTTTCAGGAGATTTCGCATTTTCCGCCGTCCATAATCCCAATTGTTGTATAAACTCCCAGCTGGACAAATGAGCTCCGGACAGTTGTTTGTACCTGTCCTTTACGAATTGCTGAATCAGTTCATCCTGTGCTTCGAGCGTCTCTTTTTCACGAATTCCGATATCGTATATTCTGGTGTCGCCGTGTTTTCGTAATAAATCATCATTCATACGCGGATTGATCGATTTAACGGGCAGACCAAAAGCAAAATGGAGGTCATGGTAAACCTGAGCTCCGGTGGAACAAATGACATCAACAAAGCCGGCTTCAATAAGTGAAATAACCATTCCTCCCATACCTCCGGCAATACCGGCGCCCGCAATGCCCAGCCATATGGTATCGCCGGCATGGATCATGTGCTGAAAAAGTTTTGCGCCGTGATGCAGGTTCCGGGCTTCGAACGGTAATTGCCCCATTACATCGATCAAATCAACAATATTCATGTTTTTTTTCAATTTGACCGGATTGATGTCCGGGGCGTCCTGAAATAATGATTTTTTAATTTCCATTGTTGAATCGGCCTTTTCGGTTAAATCCATATTTAAACAACCACAGGTGGATGTTGAGATCGGACTGAAAAGATATATCCTGGACAATTCCTGAACTCTTCAATTAGAAATTGCAGTCATCCGAAAAATTCATCATTCTTCGATCCTGTTCTTAATATAACAACGAACTGAAATTTTGCCCCTGAAAGGCTGGCAAAAGTAAGTATTTTTGTTTTTTAATGCAATGAAAATTATTTATCCGGGAATATCCTTTTCATGATGGAGAAGAAAAAAAGTGCAAAGACACCACCTACCAGCGCCGTTACCAGTTGCGGTAATGCCATCATGACAGTGACTTTATGCGGTAATTGTTTGCCAAGAAAAACGGGGAGGATCAGGTTGACGGACAACGACAACCAAAAATATTTCACCAGTGCCGACACAATCAGAGCCGTCCAGTTTGAAACCGACCTAAGTGGCGACTCCTTGTCCAAAAATTTTAATAGTTTGCGCGTAATATAAAAACTCACAACCAGTAATAAATTGGCGACCATTATGAACGGCAGCATAGGATACAGCAGTGGAACAAGTTGTCCGCTTAAAACGGCAACAATCGGCGTAATAAAACCAAGAATCATACCGGCTAAGGGTGTGATAAGCAGTACCGATAAATAAAGGGCAAGATTTACGACCGGGCCCGTTACGGCTTGAGACAGGCGCAGCATTTCAATAATGATTGTGATGGAAATAATGATGGCGAGGCGGGTTATTAAAAGATTTTTACGCATTAAAATCCCGTACAAAAAACTGTCGATTAAAATTGTTTGCTTCGGTCAGAAAAAAGGTCAACTTTACCCTGTTCTGCTAAAAACCAGTGGCAAGTAAACCGTAACGCTGCCTTCAGGTATGGGCTCAAACCGGAGTCCGCGGATGATTCTCATCACATCGTTGAGAAAATCCTGATTTTGAATCGTCGATTCAAGAATTTGGATGTCGGACACACGGCCGCCCGCATTAATTGTCAAGTCCAGGCTTATTTTACCGCCCAAGTCCGGATCAGATTTTAAATATTTGTTATAGGTGTGCATAATCCGCCCGTATTGATTGCGGATAACGGCATTTACCTTGTCGACGGTACGATATCCTTTTGCCGTACTGGAACCTCTGACATTTCTGGGCGCTTCAATATTGACATTGCCCTGCTTGGTCATATTAACGGTTGCCACATTGCTCACATCGGAAATCAGGTCGTCGATACCACCGGACGCGCCGAACGCAACAAGATCGTCGAGATCGTCGCCGTCTCCTCCGCTTCCTCCGGTACCATCACCTGTTCCACCACCACGGCCAATTCCTTTGTTCTTAACAAATGTTTGCCGTCCGAGCATCTGATCGAGTTCCTGTACCAGACCCTCACCCACCAGAAAATCGACTGTGGAACTAGAACGCGCCGATTCATCGCTTCCACCGATCAGTCCCAATAAACCCTGTGATCCCACGGGCCTTTTGACGGCTTTGTCACCACCGCCGTCGCCGGATGATCTCCGTCGACGTCTTTGTTCTGCTTCTGAATCCTGCGAGTCTTTTCCGCCGCTGCCAGAGTCAAGGCCAACCTTCAGTTCGGATTCCTGGATGGGTTTTTGTACGATAAATTGTACAAATCTCTGCGGTACTTTTTGCACGTCGGACGGAGGTTGAAGGATAAATTCCTTGCGACTCATAAAAACCGCAAAAAGTATTTCAAAAATACCAAAACCCAAAACGAGCACTTTATATAAAACATCCCGGGAGAGAGCTTTGCCGAATGTTTGTCTCCAGGAGTAGGGATCCAATCCGCTGGTATCGGCTATGGTGCCGTTAAATTCAAAATTGATATCTACATCACCCACCTGCACATGACCGGTTCGGCCATGGGTAAATTTGAGGCTCCTCGATCCGCCCTTTACGGGCAAAAGGTCGTGGATGATCAAATCCTGAATGGATAACCGCGATTCTTGGTAGCAAATTTCACCCGTCATCCGGTCGTTGAGGTTCAAAGTGCAAATATCGTGACCAATTTCAAAGAGGGTGTGCTTTTTCGGAAAACTCTGGTCGAACAAAATAACATCATTATCCGGACTTCGGCCAACGGTCAACTTTTCGTTTACTTTAAGCGACCGCTTGAACTTTTTGTGTCCCTGATGAATTTCAACGACAACGAGAGATTTTGCGGAATTTCTAAACATGTATATAAATTTCTACTCTTTCTGCATAACGGTTAATAGCATATTGTTGTATCCGACATCTGCGCAGGTTATCAGTATCCTTTTCAACAGATCGAATGTAATATCACGATCGCTCTGGATCGATATATTCCCCTGAAAACCGTCCATACTCTCGGACATTTCACCAATCCCTTCGGTAATTTGACGCAGGTTGCTCAGTTCCTGTCGCAGACTGGGGATAAGTAATTGTTCATCGGCTTTGATTGTTTGCAGGGTTTCCACCGGACGTCCGTCGATCAATATCCAGTTCGAGGTAATGGATATCACCGATGTGACCCTGGGCAGTAATTGAGATGTAGATTCCGGTAATCTCAAATCATCTGTAATGGTAACTATTTGTCCCTCTGCATCGTAGCTTTTGAGCAGAAAGACCAGCAATATCGTCATCATGTCGATCATTGATGTTAAGCGCAGGGTGAATGTTGCGCTTCTGGAGCGTCTTGTACCTGATTTTATATTCGGATAATTCATACCGTTTTAACCTGAAATTGAAATGTTGGGTAATCCAGCTTCTCTGCATCGGTCCATAACGCCGATTATCGTATCGTATTTTATCGTATTTTCCGGAGAAATAATAATCTCGTTGGATTCCGGATGGGTCTTTTTTATCGTATCCAGTTGTTTGGCGAGTTCATCCCATTTATAATCCGTTTGACCTGTATCGATTGGAGCAAATGTAAGATCCGGACTTTTCAATTGAAATCCTGTCTCTTTAATTAAAAGGATGTTTAAAATGATTGAAGCCGGTTTTTCCATAACCGTACGTGATGTGTCTTTACTGATCCGTGGTAACGACAGTTCGAGAACCGTAATTTTTACAAAAACCGCCGTAAGCAATAAAAACGGAATAAGAATGAGGAATACGTTCATGACGGCTGTCAGATTGAGCTCGGTCTGGTCCGCGTGTCCCTTAAGTTTACGGTTCACTGTTTGTTTAAGGTTCATGGTTACCTCGAACCGACCAAGTATTTATACAATCGGGCAATATTTTCATTAATTTCATCGATACATTCATTGGTTGTTTCAACCAGAAAGGTGTAACCGATCAAACAGGGTATCGCCGCAATCAAACCAAAAGCCGTTGTATTCATTGCCAGGGAAATACCGGCGGTCAGAAGACGGGCTTTGTCTGCTGCGTCGGCACCTGCGACCGCCTCAAATGAATTGATAAGGCCGAGAATCGTACCCAAAAGTCCTAAAAGTGTTGCCACATTTGCGATCATAGACAGGTAGCTGGTGCGTTTTTCAAGTTTCGGCAGTTCAACCATTGCTACAAGCTCCATGGCGTTTTGCACGTCCTGAGGTGTACCGTTCATTTCCTCCAGTCCGGCCTTTGCTATTTGCGGCAGGGCAGCTGAGGACATGTTACAATATTCAATCGCCCGGTTAACATTGCCGGCCCTGACAAGCTCGATGACCCGGTTGGTAAATGTTTCCGTATCGATGCGGTTTTTAAAGCGTATATAAATGATTCGCTCGATGATGATAGCGACACCAATGAACAACGCAATCAAAATAACATACATAACCGGACCACCGGCTGAAAAAAATCTGAGAATCGATTCCAAGTGTAACCTCCATAATATTGTTTCGGGATAAGAACAAATTACCAGGGAATATAGTCTTTTCGATCTTGTGTCGGTTCTGTCGACATTTTAGTAACCATCCGGCCTTTTTTCTCCACCGGACGAAAGATATCTTTAAAAAATGAGCGTTTGATATTGATATCATCAATATCCGTCGGTGTATTTTGCAAGAAGAAAACAGCTTGCGGTCTCTCCAACTGTCCGACAATTTCTATTTTATCCAGGAACAACTTTAGATTTTCATCATCCTCAATTTCAGGTGCCTCTTGTTGTTCGGAAATTTGCTTTAAAGCTTCGGTTGATTGTTGCTTTGATTCGTCTTCCTGCGCAAATAAAAACACCGCGCAGATAAAATACAACATCAAAACAGTTAAAAACTTCATTTTACACCTTTCCTTTTTAGCCGTTGCCGGCGATTCTAAGTTCAATTGTCAATGCCTTTAGCCGCTCCCGGCTTTCCGCAACCCATTGGTTATCGATCTGGTTTGATTCGGCCTGTTGTATATTTTTCCGATAGGTTTCCAGAGCTCTTTCCTTGAACGGTCTGACTCTCTTCGCCAATGCTTCCGTATATAGTTTGAGTTCCTCTTCTTCCAGGTTTTGAGGCGGCGGTGAATTTGAAAGTGCCCTTCCGAACTCTTCAAAAGTCATTCCAATCCGCAGCGAGGCAGCCGTACTCCAGTCCGCAACACGGAATTCCAGGGTGTTGGTGAATGACGCAATGACCTGGCGGAAATAATCCTGTTTCCGGTTAAATGTTGATTCATCAACGAGTTCAATTTTTTTATAATCCTGGAACAATATCTCACCAATCATAAATTGCGCATTGGCCGCATAATAACTGTCGATCGTCAATCCATTATTTTGCATTTGTTTATAACTGTAAACCGTATTGCGAAAGTATTCCAGTGCATCGTTATTGCGGCTTTGCTTTAACGCCATGTCTCCGCATTTATACATGGCTTCGATAAAATCATCCCGGGCGTCCGCATATTTAGTGGTAAACTTTTCATATACTTGTCCTGCCGAATGCCAGTCATCAATACTTTCATAACATATCGCAGCGCTTTTCAAAGCCCTTTTGGCATATTTTGACAGCGGATAGACGTCGGCAACCTTGAGGTAATTATAAGCGGCTGCCGCCATTTCTCCGTTTTGCTCCCGGAGTGTCGCCGCCTTATAAAGGGCGTCTTCTGCTAAATCAGATGCGGGATATCTTTTGACCAGATCCTCTAAAATAAGAGCCGCCTGCTGGGTGTTGTCCGATTTTTGATACTGGATGGCAGCTTCAAACATTGCCCGCTCCTGGAATTCCGGATCGTTTGTCCTTTCAAGGATAGATGTGAGGAGTGTGGCGGCTTGACCTGATTCGCCGTTTTGACTGAATTGCTCCGCCAGTTTAAAGCGGGACGAAATAGCCATTTTTTTTGCTTTGGCTAAATATTGTACCGAGTCGGAAAATAATGTGGTAAATTTATCATACCATTCTTCCGATTCTTTATAGTATCCGGCATCAAAATAGCACTGTCCAATGTTCATTGCAGCCAGAGCGCGAAATTTATTACCGGTGTTCAATGCCATTACTTTGTCATACACCTTTATTGCCGCAATATACGCTTTCATCTCGTGCAGCGCTTCGCCGTATTTCATCAACACTTGGTCGTACCATTTATTATCCGGAAACATGATGACAAAATCATTGCAGGCTTGCAGCAAATTAATTTGGGTTTGATGGGCTACCCTGACGGTTAGAATCTCACCGCTGCCCATAAAGTCATCCAGATAAATGGTGACACTGTCCATGGGCTGATCGATTCCCGTCATTTGATAATAACATAAAATCCGGTTGTATGCAGCATCCTGACGATAGGCAGACGAATCATACCGGGTAACGACATCATGGTATGCCGCAGCGGCCTCTTCGTACTGCCGTATGTTATAAAAACATTCCGCCAATAAATAGTTGATCCTGTCACTGTCATCAACGTGAGGAAATTTTTCCAGGTATTCCTGGTATTTTTCAATGGCGAGATGGTAATCTCTGACTCTGTTTGTTCTTTGACCTTCCGCCTGATAATATGTGCCAAGGTATTTCATTGTGCTTCGGGTCATCTCTACACCTTTTTTGTAAAGATCTCCGGTACTGAAATGAGAAAGCCAGATGCTGCCGGGGCCGTAAAGTTCGACAAATTTCGCTCGTTCCCGGTTCGCCGCATCGATTTGATCATCCTTTTCGTAATTTTCAATGATTTTCAAGTATATTTCCGGTGCATACTGGTAAAAGGGGTAGATCTCAAGAATGAGTTGATTGGTTTCTATGGCTTCGGTATAGTAGTTTCTTCTCTCATATAAATCAGACATTTTCTGCAAAATTTTAAGCGTGTATTCTTTTTCTTTGATGGGCATCAGGAATTCCCGGGCATTACCGGGACCGCCAAATTCGGTGAATGAACTGGCGATATATGTTATTGCTTCAAGCCTGAGGTCTGTTGTGTTTTTTAATAAAATTTGGGATTCGGTTCGTTCTAATAGAGAGATATCATCGATCAGATAGATGAAAGTGCTGATCGCTTTGGAAAAATCATTAAGATTATAGTATGACCATCCCATTTTATATAGTGCCATGTCAAAATAAGGATTGTTCCACTTTTTTAACAGCGCTTTATAGTGAAGGATTGCATTCTGGTAATCCCGTTTATCAAAATAGTATTCACCGATGCGAAAATGAGATTCAAGGTTGATAGAAGATTGTGGAAAAGATTCAATGATCTGTTCAAAATAAAATTTTGCCCGGGTATAATTTGCCTCTTGAAAGTAAGCCATGGCCAATTTATACAACACCTTGTCTTTGTATTCAATATCCGGAAAATCTTTGAGCAAGCGGAGGCAGCAACGTATTGTTTCACTTAGACTTATTCGTGGTATGATGGGCTGATAGCTGATTTCACCATTTTCGTGTTGCATGCTTTTCGCCTCGAACTCTTCCATGGCTGTTTGGAATTCAATAGATGATTTTTGCTGATACAATTCCGCTAATTGAAACAGTATGGTCGGAGCGAATTCATCATTGGGGTATTTGCGAATCAAGTTTTCATGCTGCTCAATCAATTTATCCAGTTTTTCCATATCGCCATTCACATCCAGCAACGCCGCCGCAACAAAAGGGCTTTCCTGGGACCGGGCAAAGCCGGCCAGCAGACAACTAGCCATCACTCCCAGTTGGAATATTTTTTTATGTAATCCCGTCTTAAACATGGCGTATGGAATTAATTCCTCTCCTTGCTGCGTTTCATAAATAACGCCCTAGATTTACCGTATTCGGCAAATGCCCGCCAATTTTTACGACTTTCTTTCAGCTTGGCCATTTTTTCCAGTTCGTCCATTTGGTTGGTTATAGACTTGAAGCTTTGACGTTCTTTTTGAATTCTTTCCAGTAAACTTGTCCGGATTTCGTGCAATTTTTTCTTTTCCTGTTTTAAATAATCCGGGGCCGTACCATCCATTCCAATAGGTAAGACTTCCAGCAGTCTGCTTTCAAGCATCAATAGTTCCAAATTTATATTTTCCGCTTTTTGCCGTTCGTCGGCCAGGGTTTGATTGACCTCATGTAAAATAACCGGTAAAAAGTCTTTTTCGGGATAAAGATCCAGAATGTGATCGTATATTTTTAAAGCTTCGTCGTACATTTCCAATTTTAAATAGCAGCGGCCCAGTAAGAACAGCGCTTCATCCGAATATAAATTGTCGGGGAATTGAGACAATAAATCCGTCAGTGGCCCGACGGCCTCGCCATAATATTTCATTTTTACTGCCGCCCAGCCGGCGGCAAGTAATGCATCCTGATAGTTTTTATGATCTGAAGAAACCGCCAGAAACTGCTTAAGTGCGTAATTATAGTATTCCAGTTCATAATACAGATAGCCGAGAGTAAGCCGTGTTTCATCCACCACGCTCCTGCGTTCATCATTGACGACCGGCAGGCGCAGGACATCATTAAGCGCCTTAACAGCGCGTTTCACTTTTTTCATCCTCAGTAGAGACAAGCCTTTTGTATAAAGTCCATAATCGAAGTATGGGCTGTCATTTTCGATATCTGATAATAGTTCAATCGCCTTGGGATAGTCTTTGATTTGATAATAACTCAATCCCGCATAATATTTTGCGCAATTCAAGATATCTTTTTTGGGTGAACCTCTCAAGATCGCGTTGTAAAATTCAATACAACGACCGAAATCACCCCGGTCATATTCTATCCTTTGGAGCCCAAGGAGGGCATGCCCCAGATATCGACTTCGGATATGTTTTTGAATTAAAAACCGGTAGATTTTTGCAGCACTTTGTACGAGGCCAACTTCGTATAGACATTCACCGAGAGTAAAAATCGCATTGTCGATTTTTGAATAATTTGGATAAAAATCGATAAGAATAATTAAATCGCGGGCACATTCCCAGTACCTGCCTTCCTCAAACAATCCGTTAATCTCATAATGCAGTTTTTCCGACGCCCGTTCCAGATCACGGTTCTTTAGCCTTTCCAAACCTTCAAGCTGTACCGGTGCCGTCAACAGTTGAAGCGGGGTAGAAAAGGTCACAAGCAACAAAAACAGTATTGCTGAAGAATTTTTTGGTTTTAAATATGACATATAATGAAAAAGCTGCCGATTTCTATTGGATTACATTTTAATAAATACAGAAAACCAGTAAAACCTCGTAAAAGTTTTTCATGCTCTATTCCGGTTCCGGTTGTTTTTCCTTTTCCAGCTTTTGGCGTAAATCTTCCAGTTCCTTTATGACGTTTTCTCGTTTGTTTTTTATTTCATCCAGTTTTTGAGTCTCTTTTCGAGACTGCTTTTTCTCAAGTCGTTCTTCCTGCGACAGGTATTCAAATACCTTTAGACTGTAGCTCATACCGATGTAAATTTTCCAATCGGCATAATCTTTTAGAAAAGGATTGGTTTTTTCAATTTCTTTTGGCCGATATCCTCCCAACTCGACATCTGCAGCGATGTCAAAGATGATATTGCCGGGCCCTAAAAATCGAATACCCTGGGTATATCGAAGTAAATTTTGACCGAATTGAATATATTCCAGATTGTTTAAAAAAATCTCTCCTGATAATTCTGAAAACAGGATAGAACTTCTTATTGGGAATTTAAATCCAAATCCGCCGACGATTTGGTCCTTCCTGTCGGTGAAATACCGGTCGTTCCAGTCGTGATCCCTGTAACCCATATTGATGGATAATTTGATGGGTAAGGTGTTAGACCTGTCCTTAAAATCAAAAGTTCCAACAAAAGCGAGCAGCCAGCCTTTTTTATCGGTGGTGAACGGCTCGAACATTAAATTATGTCTGTAACCCGTTGGAAAATTTGCATAGGCAACCAGGCCAAAATGTGAAGTTGATCCTTTTTTTGTGGGGATATGGAATTTGAGCCCTGCACGTGAATCTCCAAAAGGTCCCCAATATGCAATTTGATCATCCTGGTAGGGTACAAAGTGACCAAAAAATTCAAAAGAGTGAGAAAGTCCAAACGTCAGGGCAACGTTTACACTATTGTCCTCGATTAAGTTTGTGCCATCTTGGTTCTTTTTAGTAAAGCCACTGTATACCAAATTAAAATACAACAATCCCGGATGGATTGTGTCCGCATCGTAAATATGCAACAAACCCTTGAGTCCGCTATATGTGATTTGAGCGGACAGAACCGTATTTAAAGTCATCACGATGCCGAATACTAAAAATGCTGTCTTTTTCAAAATGTGACCTCTTTCGGTTTTTAGAGCATTAAATTTCAGGTGAACGCTGTCACCGGAGGGATTTTATCCCGTCCTCACTCCATCAACCCGCTGAAGAAACGAACTTTAATTTAAAACATTATCATTAAGATTGCAAACCTTTTTTCGCTCACACGGATAATCCTTGTTTTATTAAACCATACCTTTTTTCTTTCGGATGAACCACTCGACAGCCAGAAAAACAATCAAGATCGCCAATATTTTTTTATCATTCCATAATTCGTTTTCTCTAAAAACAATGGATTCCCGAATCCGGCCGGGATTGATCTTTTTTAATAAATCTAAAGAGTCCGGGGAAAGATATTGTCCGTTACTGATTTGAGCGATTCCCTGCAATAAAGCTTTTTTTTGAGGAATGTCCGCGAGTTCGGCGCTGTAATCTCCGACCGATATTTGTAATGTATCCGCACCAAGAAAGAGGGATCCGGTGTGCGCAGTGGCTGTTAAAGTATAATCACCGGGGACCTGGGGAAAGATTTGGGTTTTATAATAGTCCTGTTCGGTGTTGAGCGTGTAATACTTTTTATCTTTTCCCGACACTTCAAGCTGGACATTTGCATCCGTTCTTGTTTTTCTGTCTTCATCAGAGACTTTTACTTGGATCTGAACGCCATCTCCGAAATGATAAAAGCGTTTATCCGTTTCCAAGTTGACGGTTTTAAATGACCGGTTGGATTCAAGCCACCGGATTAAATTGTTGATTAAATTTGTATAAACGTTTTCGTGCTGTTCAATACCGGCCATTAAAAAATCAAGCCGCCAGTTTCCATAACTCAAAATCGCAGCCGATTGCTGCAAGCCGTTTGTTCGGATGAGTATCAGCGGTATCTGTCCTGTGCCTGTTCTTGAAAATACTCCCATTGCCAGGATTTCGCAGTTGGGCCAGTAATTAAGCGCCGATATATTTGTAAACACCGGCGGCAACATAGACCAGTCATCTTGATTTTGGTAATTCGTCTGCATAATAGGATGTGTTAATCCAATTGATGAGGGTTTGAGGTAAATTTGTGATTCTCTTATCGTTTTATTGTCCGCTCGTATCGGAAGAAAATCTTCTATCAAAAACAATCTGCTGAAATCCGTTGTTTTGCCGGAGAGAAACAAAACCGGTTTGGCATTTTGTGCGAGAGTTTTATTTATTTGATCGAGTAGTAGTGTCTGCGAGTTACGGGTTGGAAAATTAAATAGAATAAAAAAGTCAACCTTGTCAATTTGGTTGAGGATCTCAGGATTTAAGTAAAAAGAGCCATCGTTTTTCTCTACAGCCACTATTGTATTAAATCTCTGATTTGCTGATAGAATCCGCCTGAGAAAAGACACATCCGGAGATACAAGGCCTGAAAGTACCAGGACGTTTAGTCTGGATTTTAAAACATTAATATATATAATTTTTTTATTGTTTTCACTTGTTTGCTCTTGTAGTTGCTTGGGGATCGAAACCGTTAATTTTTCGCGACCGGGTTCTAATGGTGTGTACATTAATTCGGCTGTCGCCTCGGATGGTCCTGCAGCAAGTGAAACGGTTTTTGAATGGACGATGGTACCGTTTTTGCTAAGTGAGACAGGAATGGAGCTTTGCGGTAATCCGATGTTTCTGAGTTTAATTTTTATAGGGCTTGGTTCATTGGTATATGCAAATAAATTAGACTCGATATCCATGATGGAAAGGTCGGCAATAGGGTCAGATGAACCGATTCCGACCGGATAAATTGGAACCCCCAATTCCTCTGCCGTTTTTATTGGATTAACACCTGCGTTATAGTTGCCGTCGGATATCAATATAATGCCGCCCGGATTTTCTTGCAGTAATTTGTCTCTGATCGACAGAAGACTGGAGGATATATTGGTAAGATCTCCATTAAAATCAAGGGAGTCTTTAAACGAAAATGGCAAGGCATCTGACGAAAATGTATAAACAGAAGTAGAAAAACGGTCTTTTAGATCGTTCAATTGGTGAGAGGTTAATATTTGACGAACTATCTTCGACCGGCTTCCATTTATATCACTAATATTCATGCTGGCTGAATTATCCACCGCAATAGCCAGGCTCGGTTGGATGGTTTGCTTCAGTTTCAATTGTAAAGTTGCTTCAAATAAAACCAGCAATAGAACGAAAAGAACAGTAATGCGTGTTGTTGTGAGAATGGTTTTCGTAAACTTTGAGACAACGGGATTGGTTCTGCGATAAATATATAAAGAAAATACCGTAACCAGAATCGTTAATCCGAGGAATATTATCGTTTTCCCCGCCAGTGTTATATTTATGTGAGAGAGATTTTGCAGCATACTCTAATAAGACGATTGAGGGTTCAATTGGTTACCGTGTGATCGAGGCACAGGTTAGGATTAACGTCGAGATTGAAAGAAGAACGTTCTCCGTTTTCCAGGTGGACATGCCCTGCACGCGCAATCATTGCAGCGTTATCGGTGCAGAGTTCCGGAGAGGGTAAATGCAGTTTAATTTTTTTTTCTTTTACCATTTTCTGGAATTGGTCCCTCAGATTTGAGTTACGAATGACACCGCCCGCAAGAACGAGATCGCTACATTGCAAACGCTGGAGAGCCATGATACTTTTTTTCAGGAGCACGTCCAGAACAGCTTGTTGAAACGAAGCTGAAATATCGGCGATTTGTTGGATTGAAGGAGGCTGTTTTAGAGATTTAACATGATATAAAACAGAGGTTTTTAAGCCGCTGAAACTAAAATCCAAATTATTTTTATCCAAAAGTGCGCGGGGAAACCTGATTTTTGTATGATCACCCTGCCTGGCAATATTTTCAATCGCCGGGCCGCCGGGAAACCCGAGTCCCAATATTTTTGCCACTTTATCAAAGGCCTCGCCCGCTGCGTCATCGATCGTGCGGCCGATGATTTTATAATCCATTGGTTTTTTTACATAGACCAGTAAAGTGTGACCGCCCGATACGACAAGGCAAACATAAGGGTAGGCTGGCTGTCGATTACTCAGAGTTGTTGCTAAAATATGTCCTTCAATATGATTCACCCCCACCCACGGTACCTCGAGTTGTAAGGACAGGCTTTTTGCCACGCACAGACCGACCAACAGCGATCCCGCCAATCCCGGGCCGTAAGTAACGGCAATTCCTTGGATCTGCGATAGTTTGATGTTTGCCGTTTCGAGCGCTTGATGCATGATCGGTAAAAGCTGCCTGATATGTGCCCTGGAAGCAAATTCCGGTACCACGCCTCCATACTCTTGATGCACCATTTGTGTCGAAATAATATTGGATTTTATTCGTATGCCGTCGACGATTGCTGCACTTGTCTCATCACAGGATGTTTCTATTCCAAGTATAGTCATATTGTTATTTTTTATTTTCTTTCCAGAACAACTTTGAATTTTTTGGGTTCAAAATCCCTTGGGCGTATTCCCGGTATTTCCTCTATAAACGCGAGATAATCGTTGTCTTTATTGTCGAGGTGTCGCTTATAATCAATATAGGCGACAATATCTTCCGCCGTTATCTCTGAAACAACCTTCACCCCGCCTTCAATCATTAAAGAAATGTGCGAGGGAATGACCAAAGCGCTGGTCTGAGGTGGCAAATTGATAACCTTGACAGGCACATTTGAAATGCGTTTTTCCATTAATTTTTGCACATCTGCATATATTTGAGTGCGTGTCGTTAAAAGTTTGATCAGTTCGTTGTCCGGTGGAATCAAATCGACATTCTTTTCGATAGTATATTTCAAGTGATCCCAAAGGATACTGGCTGTCTTAATCGAATCGTATTTGCTCACCATAGAACGAGGTCCCTGGATGGATACCTTATCCGGATCCACCTCAATGGCACCAACAATGGTATGACCGGCGAGGGGTTTAAATTTTATCATGTTTTTTATAGGTAGTTCACGGATTACCAATTTTTCAATCTCTATTTGAATAGAATGGGGTTCGAGCAGTTCAATTTCATCCAGGCGTTTTGTTATGCCAAAAAGTTGAATATTTTCCTTGCTTAGGGAAGTGGTTTTGGATCCCAAAGTCCAGTCTATTTCCGGAACCAAGCGTGCTTGTTTAAACAGTAAAAAAGATATTAAATTTCGTCCTTGTCCGCTGACCCGGATTGTGGCAGGGGGTGGTGCCGGGCTGGTTATGATGAATTCTTTGTGCAGAGACGGCATAAAAATCGGTATCGTTGTTTTATACTCAAAAGTACCCCCGGTAACAATAAAAAACCAGATGACAAATGCAAAAACTGTCGCTGCTACCTTGGCCTTATATTGGCTCCAGAACCGTTTTTCTTTTTCGAATAAATGTCTTTTCGGAGTCATGGTTCATCTTTAATCAAAATAAAGACTTGTCCGCAAATTAGAAAGGGTCGTATATCAGAAGGCCATCTTCCTTTGAGAAATAGAAATTACTTGAGAGATTCCTTGATTTCTCTGCCCCGACTGATCTCACCATTATCAATCCGGATATTAAATCCGCATTCCGGATTCGTGCAAACCCATGCTTTATACATGATTGAAGAACCTTCACGTCCGTAATCCGATAATGGGACGAGTACACCGGTATTACACCTTTGACACTCTGGATAAACCTTTTCCATTTCCGTTCCCTCACCTCACTTTACACTTCCTAATTATCAAACGATATGTAAGTTAAAATAAAATAATAAATTTACAAAGTCAACTTTTTTTTCACGCTATATTAAGCATTTATTTTAACGATTTGTGAAAAATATGACACTGCCTGCGCAAAGGATGCTTATGATAAATCCGGTTACTGCGCCGATAATCGGCAATTTTCGATTTTTTAAAAAGGAGAAAATAATTCTCGGCAGAAAAACAAGTATGGAAATTATATACCAATCTTTGCCGGCCAAAAAACAAGAAGTCGCGACAAGTCTTTCAATATAGCCCGGTATTCTTTTGGAGAAAAAGGGAAAATCCAGATTTGTATTGGACCGTGTTTTTTTATTTTGGTAGAAATAATTTTGAATATAATAAATAATCGGTACACCGGCAAATACGGAGAAAATAATGGCGATAAGACGTATGACATGATTGCATTCTACGGTGATACCAAAAGGCTGGCATCGATACAATACGATTGAACCCGACAACCATGTGGAAATCAACAAGATGGAAAGGACATGTAAAAATTGATCGAGTAAAAATTGAATCAGGTTGTCTTTGCGTAAATGTTTGGAAATAAGAATTTTGCCGCGATCCAGAATGGCATGAATAATGCCGAGTAAGGCAATTGCGATCCATATTTGAATTTTATTCCATAAGGGATAAAGGGCAAAAATATTTACTATCGTACACACAAGAACATGCGGCAGAACGCCCCATGATTTGACTTTTTTCCATCTATAGAGGAAATCGGTTTGGAGTGGGAAATCCCCAATAACGTGGGCCAGTAATAAAGTCAAAAATAGCATGCGTTAAAGCCTCTGGGGGGTCACCTGATAGGATCTATTCTCTTACAACCCATACCTTGACGGTTGCCTCAACATCCTGGTGTAATTTGATGGGTACATCGAACACACCTAACGCCCTGAGTGGTTCATCAAGCAGAATTTTTTTCTTATCAATATCAAATCCATTTTCTTTGAGCATATCCGCAATATTTTGCGATGTAACAGATCCGAAGACTTTGTCCTCCTCACCGACCTGTACAACTGCGGTTACCGAAACCTTTGATAATTTTTCTGCCAGTTCATCCGCCTGGATTTTACCTTTCAATGCTCGCTTTTCTTCCAGTTTCTTCTCTTCGGAATACGCCTTCATATTTACGTTCGTCGCTTCTATTGCTGACTGTGTCGGAATGAGGTAATTGCGTGCATATCCGGGTTTTACCTCAACGATCTCACCTGCCTTGCCCAATTGCTTGACATCTGTTTTTAATATAACCTTCATAATCCGTCATTCCTATTTGGTTAATTCTGATACGTAAGGTATAAGAGCGATCTCTCGAGCCAATTTTATCGCCCTAACAAGTTGTCTTTGATGTTTTGCGCACGTTCCGGACGTTCTTCGTGGGATGATTTTGCCTTGTTCTGTAGTAAAGCGCATTAATTTTTTTTCATCTTTGTAATCAATATAGTTAACCTTTTCCTCACAGAAACGGCAAATTCGCTTTTTTTTCAGCATAATTTCTCCTTTATAATTTCAAATCCTGGTAACCAAAATCAAAATCCGTTGGCTCGACCTCAATGTCTGCCAAGGGTTTCTCGGGTTCTTGAGGGGTCACGCTATCGGATTCATCGGATTTCGTGAATGGAACATTTTCTTCAATATTTTGAGGGGCGCCTTTGTCGAGAAATTGAATCCGTCGTGCTCGGATTTCAACAATATTTTTCATGTTTCCGTCTTCATTGCGCCAGCTTCTGCTTTGTAATTCTCCGTCTATCAGGACAGAACTGCTTTGTTTTAATGTCTGTGCGCACGCCTCAGCAAGTTTGTTCCATGCCACAACACCAACGTAGCAGACATTTTCACGCCAGATACCAGAATTGTCTTTGTATTTTCGATTTGACGCGATATAAAAATTCACAACCGGTGTTCCGCTTGACGTTTTGCGGAAAATTGGATCATTCGTCAGATTACCGGCAATGAGAACGTTGTTTATATCGGGCATTTTAAATTCAGCCATATATACTCCTTATGTCCCTTTAGATGGGCACATACGTAATAGCAAAAAATTTATACCGTTTTTTCATCGGGGCTAGCGGCCGACTGTTCCGGTTCCGGGGAATCTGTTTCTGAATCAGATGGCTTTTCAGCTTGATTTTCAATTGATTGTGTGGTTTCCACAGGTTCCTCGGCAGGTTTTTCTTTTTCAACAGTGTCTGCTTGATCCTTTTTCGGCTTTTCTATGTTTCTTGAGGGTGGTTGGGTTTTTTGTTCAACGCTTTTCTTCTGTGTCTGGAGTTTTTTTGCCGTCAAGGCTTTAATCGCCATTTTGTTCATCAGCAGGGTTTTATAGCGCAACAACGACTCGTTCAACCTGTATTCGCGTTCCAACTGTTTGATCATTGTCGGTGGACCGTCGAATCGTATGTAGACATAATAGCCATACTGGCGTTTTTTTATCTCAAATGCCAGTCTCTTTTTACCCCATTGTTCCACTACGTCAATAATTCCACCATTTGCCGAAATGAAACGTTCATATTTTGAGATAATATTCTCAATTTCTTCTGACTTGAGAAGTGAATCGATGACAAAAATCGTTTCATATTTTCGCAACGTGATTCCTTTCTTTTCATTACACAGTAAATTAATTCAATTATTCTGTACTCAAGAATAATCAGTATTACATTTATTCATAGCCTGGTCTAAACCGTTTATGACAAAATCTTTTCCAATTTTCGAAGATTTTTCGAGTATATCATGCAAATTTTTTCGTTCATCAGCGGAAAAGGGTGACAGTACAAATTTGGTCATATCTGCTTTTGCATAATCATTACAGATTCCAATCCTTAGCCGGGCAAATTCATTTGTTTGAAGGTGCTGAATGATCGATTTGACACCATTGTGGCCACCGGCTCCACCTTTTCCTCTCAATCTGATTTTACCAAAAGGCAAATCGACGTCATCAAATATAATTAAAAGGTTTGAAAGCTTAATTTTAAAGTAATCTATGAGCTCTCTTACAGCTAAACCACTGTTGTTCATATAAACTGTTGGCTTTGCCAGAATCACCGAATTTGAAGCAATTAACGTTGATCCGTATTCATAAACACCACGACCTTTGCTCAGGTTGCAGCCTGATTGATCGGAAATCCGGTCGATAACCAAAAATCCTGCATTATGACGTGTTTCTTTATACTTTTTGCCGGGATTTCCAAGTCCGACGATCAAATAGCCGTCATTCATGATACGTTGAGTGGACTATTCCTCTTCCTTCTCCTTGCCGATGACTTCGGGTTCAGTGACTACTTCTTCGCCTGCTTCTTCTTCTTCGATCATAGTGACCACTCTCGGCGCGCTGACGTTTACCAAAACAGTATCCGGTTCGTTTATAAACCTGATGTTTTCTCGTGCGATATCCGCAATGACGATAGAATCTCCGAGTCCTAAATGAGTTGTATCGATTTCGATAAATTCAGGTAAATGAGATGGAAGACACTCTATTTCCACATCGCGATGGATGTAATGCAATATGCCACCTTCGTTTTTAACGCCGACGGGTGTACCGGAAAAATGCAATGGTATCGAAACATGAATTTTTTCACCTGCTTTGATACCCATCAAATCGATATGTACGGGTGAATGGTTTACAGGATGATACTGTATCTCCCGTACCACACATTTCCGGTCTTCTTTACCGTCAAATAGGGCTGAAATAAGGCCCGATTCATGGCCTCTTATGGCGTTCAAATCCTTTTTTTCGACTGAAAACGAAACACTTTTTTGACCGTGAAAATAAAAAGTACCCGGCACCTTCCCTTCGCGGCGTATTTTTTTTGCATATTGTTTTCCGCTTTGAGTTCTTGTTGTCAAATGTAAAATCGATTCTGTCATTGTATTACTCCAATATTCAGTTTAACTGGTTGGTTCTTTTACTGGAAAAAGATCCGATATCGAACGCTCCAGATGGATTCTTTTAATTGCTTCGCCGAATTGATTCGCAACAGATAGGATATGCATGTTGTCCAGTAACTTTTTTTCCGGTATGTACACTGTATCTGTCAAGAAAAACTTTTTAATTTTTGAATTTTGGATTCGCTCGATCGCCGGGCCTGAAAGAATTGCATGGGTGCAGGATACATAAATATCTTTTGCGCCCTGTGTTTTGAGTGCAGCGATTCCTTCTATCAATGTACCGGCTGTATCGACCAAATCATCCACTAACAAGGCATTTTTCCCATCAACGCGGCCTATGAGTTCTGTAACCTGGCATTTATTGGGACGTGGACGGCGTTTGTTTAAAATCGCCAGTTCGCAACTTAGACGCCTTGCATAAGCTTTGGCAAGGCTGATGCTGCCCACATCGGGAGATACGACCACCAGATTTTTAATTTTTTCGTTTGTTTTCAGGTGATCGATCAATATACTGGCCGCATACAAGTGATCCAGGGGAATATCGAAAAAGCCCTGGATTTGTGGAGCGTGCAAATCCATCGTCAGAACACGGTTTGCACCAGCCTTGGTTATTAAATTTGCGACCAGTTTTGCACCAATCGAAACCCGCGGTTGATCCTTTCTATCCTGACGTGCATAGCCAAAATACGGAATGACCGCTGTAATTCGTGATGCTGAAGCTCGACGGGCCGCATCAATCATAATCAATAATTCAAGCAAATTTTCCGAAGGTGAGTTTGTCGGCTGTATCAGGAAAACATCGGTACCTCGGATGTTTTCGTTGTACTTGATCCAAATTTCACCGTCCGAAAAATTTTCTATCTGAATGTCACCCAGTTTTCTCTGAGTCGACTTGGCAATTGCTTGAGCAAGTCTTTTATTCGCTCTACCTGAAAAAATTAATAATTTGCGTTTTATATGATCAGGTTTCATGTCAAATGAGTTAAAGTAACTTGTTCTGCCATAAATTATAATGCAAAAATGACAAAAATCGCCTGGATCTTTGTCATTTTTCTCACTAAAAACAAGCTGGGGCGGGAGGATTCGAACCCCCGAATGCGGGAACCAAAATCCCGTGTCTTACCGCTTGACGACGCCCCAGTCTGTAAGTAACCATTTCATGAAATCATTTACATTGGTTGAAAAATAATAACTTTATATCTTTTTTTTAAAAATGCCTGAGCGTTTTTTGCATCTGATTCTCTGTGAAATAGACCAAATAACGATGAGCCGCTGCCGGACATGCTTTTATAAAATGGACCGTAATTCGCTAATTCATGTAAAATTTTCACGCATTCCGGGTATCTGTTAAAAACGATCTTTTCCAGATCATTGGTCAATACCGTTTGCCATTTGGCTGTATCACAGATATTTTGAGTAAAGCCTGTTAATTTACGTTTTTTTAATGTATTTGTCAAGTCAAAATTACTATTCTGGTAGGCCCATTTGGTAGATACGGTAAAACGGGGTAAAATAAGAACGCCAAAATAGTGAATTCTCGGATTCATCGGAGTCAATATCTCTCCCCGGCCTTGCCCTAAAGCCGTACCACCAAGGATAAAAAAGGGAATATCCGATCCCAGTTGTGCTGCAAATGTTAATAACTGTGATTGGCTTAAATGAAGATCCCACAGTCTATTCAACGCGATGAAAGTGGTGGCCGCATTACTGCTTCCTCCACCCAATCCGGCACCCGGAGGTATGTTTTTCGTAATCTTTATTCGACAGCCTCTTCCACTCAACGGTTTTAATAATTGTGCCGCCAGATAAGCTAGATTATCCTCTTCGTTCGCGCATACTGTTGGATCGCAGTCGATAGTGATGCTATTGTCAAAGAGCTCAAATTCAATGTCATCGTGCAAATCAATTTGTTGAAAAATTGTCTCTATCTCATGAAATCCATCTGATCTTTTGCCGACGACATGTAAACCCAGATTTATCTTTGCGTAAGATTTTAAACGCACAGGATTTTTCCGGTATGGATACGACTTATTTTGTGCCTGGCTTTTTGGGTAGAATCATTTCAACTTCAGAGTGAGGTCTGGGGATGACGTGTACCGACAGCAGTTCACCTACTTTTTCTGCTGCTGCTGCACCGGCGTCTGTTGCTGCTTTTACTGCGCCAACGTCTCCTCGAACCATTACGCTGACAAGTCCACCGCCAATTTGAACGTGACCAATTAAGGTCACTTTTGCCGCTTTTACCATGGCATCTGCCGCTTCAATTGCTGGAACCAATCCGCGTGTTTCAATAAGGCCGAGCGCTTCCATCTTTGCTCCGTCTCCTGTTTAAATGATAAAA
>JAFGEC010000574.1 GCA_016931775.1 Candidatus Zhuqueibacterota bacterium
ACCACATCCACTTTTTGAGCGGTTTTTTTAACGCCTTCCTGCTCGACGATTTTGCACATTTCATCGGCGGTAACGACAACAGCACGTCGTTTTCGTATTTTTTCATTTATTTCTTGATATGTTTTGGCCATTATGGTTCAGGAATCCGGATTATATCAATTTCAGACGGTAAGCCAATTCGGCATTCAGAACGGAACCACCAGCTGCTCCACGTACCAAATTATTGGAAAGAGTTACAAAACGGACGATATTTTTATTCACCTCCAGACGTCCGATGATTACCGCCATTCCCTTTGCACGTTCCGGTGTTCCCAAATCCACGTCGTAGCGCGGCTGGGGACGGTCCTGTTGCTCAGTAAAGAGCACCGGCTTTTCAGGCGCTGTCGGCAGACCGGCAACCTCTGCAGGGGGCAAATAATTCCGTATCAAACCAGCGACGGTATCGTAATCAGTTGATCCGTCCAGCTCAAGATGTACGGAGATCATATGTCCCACAATGGTCGGAACGCGAATACAGTGAGCAAAAATTTCCCATTCCCGCGGTATTATGGTACCGTTTTCTACATGACCGAATATTTTTCCTGTTTCACGGCACACTTTGGGTTCCTCATTATTGATATAGGGAATCACGTTATTTGAAATGTCCATTACGGGCAATCCAGGATAGCCGGCACCGGAAACCGCCTGATAACTGGCAACCACCATCCGCTTTATATTCAGATCGATAAAAGGAAGCAGCGCCATGGTTAATCCGGTGGTGGTACAGTTGGCATTGCAGGCAATAAAACCTTGTTTTTTTTGCTGTTGAATACGCAGCAGTTCAATTTGGTAATGATTGATTTCCGGTATTAAAATAGGCACATCGGCATCCATTCGGTGTGAGCCGGCGTTGGAAAAAACTTTGATACCGTTTTGGGCGGCATTCGACTCCACATCCCGGGCCACATCAGCCGGCAGTCCCGAAAAAATAACCTGTACATTTTTGGAAGCCAGTATATCAACATCCATCGGATCAAAAACCAAATCGGCGAACTCTTGCGGAATTCCACCGGGAACGACCTCCTTCATTTCAGACAACTTTTTACCGGCCCGCGCATCACTGGCACATATGGCGGTTACCTCGAACGTGGGATGTGCGACCAGCAATTTTAGGAAATGCTGTCCCACGACACCTGTGGCGCCCAATACCGCACAATTGATTTTATTCATTTTATTGACCTCGTGTTATTAACTCATCATCTATCTTGACTTTAACAATCCTTGGTAATCTACCGAAAAGTGCAATTTTGCCGTTTATCGCTGCCAAAACACCGGTGACAGCAGGAATATTAGAAAACATTTCAACAGCGCTTTCCAGGTCCGCCTCATTTTGAATACGGTTGCCAAGAGCGGTAGCTGCCGCATCAGCCAAACAGGCATTTTCGGAAAAAACCACAGCGGCATCCGCACAGCCGAAGCTTTTAGAATGACCGATAGTTCCCGAAGATGTGCACACCGACAAGGGTGAAACTTGCGGCTCGACCAAAAATCCAAAATCCTCCGTACCGGCTTGACCCATATAAATGCCGATTGTTATCGGCGCTTTAATTTTAAGAACAATATCGCCGCCGTTGTCGACAACAGCCTCTTCAACACCGGCATCCAAAAGGCGTTCGAGCACAATTTCTGCAACCGCTCCCGCCACAGCCGCCATAGGCCCTACCCCGACATTTTCAGCCGCTCTGCACATTCGTCTGACAACCGGTGGCGCATCGCACCCGTATGATAGCGGATGAAATGAGGTCTTAAAATCCGGATACCGGGAAATATATCGTTCCAGTTCCTTGCGTACTTCCACAACCGATTGATAACATAAATCCGTGTACTGCGGTTGACAAAGGACAGTCAGAATGGATTCCTGAATTTCAATATGATGGCGTTGCCATCGCATAAAATGTTGTTTCTATAATTGGTTTAAAAAAAAAGCCCACAATTTTATTCGTCTTGTGGGCTTGATTTTTCATATAACAAAATGTTTTAAGGGACACTCTGTGCAAACCCACGTAAAATAGACCGTTTGGGCATCATTTTATTTTGCATGTACTTTTTCATTCAAATTTGCCTGTTATATTTAATAAATGTAATAAACTTTGGTTCAAATGTCAAGGGATTTCGAATCGACAGTATCCCAAAGAAAAACAATATCATTCCTTTTTCAATTTTTCCAGCTCTTCGCCAAACCGTTCCAGTTCTTCTTTGAACTTCTCCAGTTCGCGCTCCATTTTCATACGGGATTTTTCCGTCTCGACTTTTACACGTTCTTTAATCTCTTCATTATAGAGTTCCTTGAGTTCAATAATTTCTTTTTGGCGATCCTTTAAATTGTCCATATTCCATTCAAACCGGCCGCCTTTAAAGTGGGCATTTATATCATCTCCAAAAAATTTAAAAATATGTTCCTTCTCTTCCATTTCCACAGTCATTTTTTGTTGCTTACCCTTACGCACAATAGTCAGTTCCAGCTTATCACCCTTCTTATAATCTTCGAGCGCGTCGTCCAGTTCGTCTTCACTACCCACCTTTTCTTCACCAACGGCGGTAATGACATCGCCGGCTTTTAATCCGGCTTTTTCTGCAGGTGTATCTTCTTCGACTTTTGTCACGAGGACACCTTCATCTTCCTTTACGCGGAAATATTCAGCCAAGTCTTTATCCATTTCCTGTACCTGAGCGCCCAGTCGGCCTCCGATCATTAATTTGGTAATTTGAATGGTTTTATCACCGGGCAGAACCACTTTACTTATACCCGTCCGGGCGCCAAGTTCCACATCCAAAGTCAGTTTTTCCTTGCCGCGATACAGTTCCAGTTTGGCATTTTGCCCGGGTTTATACTTTTTCAGAGTTTTTACCAGACCATCGGAATTATCAATTTTCGTTTCATCCAATGTGACAATAACATCTCCGGGTTCGATACCGGCCTTTTCAGCCGGTGTATCCTCAAGGACATTTTGCACCACGGCACCATACTCGGCATCGGTGTCAATATCCTCCTTGGAATCGTCATCCAGGTCTGTAATATTGACGCCAAGCCAGGCTCCATTAGATTCTCCTCCTTTGACCACAACCTTTACGTTTTTTTCAACATCCGGACCGGCCCATGCCGCTGCAGTAAAAAAAACTGCTAAAAGAGTAATTGTTGCACGCTTCATTTTTTTGTCTCCTTTAACTTTAAATTACAATTCATACAAATACGCCTTTTTTATTTATGGGACGCCACGGGTGCGTAAAAGTTGCAAATATAAAAAAAATATCTTGCATTTATTGTCGTTTAAATATATTTTTAATAAAAGAATGAACAAGAAAAATAATGCTGCATCGCTGAAAAACACGAATGAACTGAATAGCCGGAGCCGGGAAATGTGGTGAAAATAAAAATCCAACGTGTAAATCAATATAATTTGGGGCCTGCGATGCTGATAATATCGTGCTGTGGTATTTCACTGTTTTTTTATATCACTTTTCCAGAGATCAGACGGCTGATACCCAACTGTTATTTTTATCAACACACCGGAATTCCCTGTCCGTCCTGCGGAGCTACACGCAGCTTGGATTTTTTTATAAACCGGCGCTTTTACACCGCTTTTCTTATGAATCCATTCTTTTTCGGTCTGTATTTATATTTCTTTTACTTTTCTCTCAATTCTGTTTGCGGTTTGATTTTTAAAAAAAAATTTTACATTCAAATTTTTTCAAACATTGAACGATTTAGAATAGTACTGCTTGTCGCCTTTTTTTTAAACTGGATATACCTCATCATTAAATAAAGACAGAGCTTTATGCTGAATAAAAAAACTCTGGTGGGTTTTACAGTCGACACGTTTCACGGTTTTTCTCCTGCCGATATTCTGAGACAATTTAAATTTCTAGGTATTCGATTTATCGAGTTTACCATTAATTTGCTGGATGATTTTGAAAACGTAAAACCGTATATCGGCGGAATACGTACCGCTTTCCATTTACCTATTGTCCATGTAGAAGGCTGGGATTTTTCATGTGCAAATACACAGGAAAAAACAGATAAAACGATTAAACAAATTCGTGATTTTCACCGGGCGCTGAATGTTCAACATATCGTTGCTCACCCGCCGGAATGCAGAGACAAAAAAAACGATCCGGCGGGTATGGACCTCTGGCTGGAAAATATTTCGAAACTTCCTGTTCCTATCTATATCGAAAACGTTCACCATGTCCCGATGGACACGTTTTTCGAAGTTTATCAAACAGCAAAAACAATGCTTGGATCAAAAATTGCCGGAATATGCTTTGATGTAGCCCACGCCTATTTGGACGGCATGGATCCAATTGAGCAATTTCGATCATTAAAACAGGAAATCAACTGTATTCATTTATCGGATTGCTCACACCATATAGATAAACATTTACCGTTCGGATGCGGAGGCGTCTTGCCTATTCAAAAATTTCTTTTTGAACTATCTGATTTCCACGGCAGCATTACGCTCGAAATTAAGCCGCGCTCGCTTTACGATATTCCCGCCTTAATAAATAGTTATCTCGAAACATTAAAAATGGTTCGTAAAGATCTGTACTACTATTCGGCAATCCGTCTGGGATTAATGAAACCCATCCTTCGACTCCGAATAAATAAACTGGTAAAGAAAGACATCAAAACCAAGCGAGGATAAAAAATGTCAAAATACCATTCTCTCTTTCCGGAATTAGAAAAACAAATAACCACTTTTACTAATGAAACCAATTACGATACTGAATCACTCATCGCACTCCCATACCCTTATCTGGCTTCGGGAAGAGGCGGTGGAAAATCTTTATTCTATTTCGACACCTTCTTTATCAATTTAGGTTTATTAAAATTAAATAAAATAGATTTGGCTCGGCATAACGTGGAAAATCTCGTTTTTTTGGCCAGAAAAAACGGATTTATCCCTGCATCCAATGAAAAAAGTATGCAAAGCATTTTGCATTTACCCTTTTTACCGTGGATAGTCCGTGATGTATACAGGGCAACGGGAGACAAAGGCTGGTTGAATAAAATGTTGCCGGCTATCCTTGATGAATTTAAAATGTGGACAACCAAACCGCACACAACGCCAACAGGACTTTACCGTTATGTTTCAAAGGCCGACGCGAAAAAGATACAGGAAGATATCGATACATGCTGGATCAATATCCATGATTTTACAGAAATCACCCATTTCAATCCGGTCAATTTAAATGCCCTACTCTGCCGAAACGCTAAACTGATCTACGACCTGCAGGTTGAAGTAGATGGTCAAGGTGATGAAACTTTACTAACAAAAAGCGATCAAATACTCCATTTATTGGATATCTGCTGGGATAACGATAATAATTTTTTCTATGATAATGACTTTGTAAAAAAACAACTGACGGACGTGAAAATGTTATCCGCATTTTTTCCATTGTTTGTAGAAATTGTTGCACCTGAACGCGCGCAAAAAATGTATTCTCACCTGCCTCACTTTCTTGGAAATGGCGGTATTGCCTGTTCGGAAAAAGATATCAAGGTCGACACTTTAAAATGGCGTTACCCGTTGAGCATTGCACCGTATGTTTATACGATTATAAAGGGATTGTGCGATTACGAATTCATGGAAGATGCGGCGGATATCGGTGCCAGCTGGCTGGATATGGTTATAAGTAATTATGAAAAAACCGGACAATTTTGGGAATGGTACAATGTTGAAAACGGAGGAACAGACTTACCCTCCGGACCGGAAAACAGACCGATATGGGGTTGGACAGCCGGTACATTTATCGCTTTAATCGATACACTGGGATTGGATTAAACTAATTGTTTGAGATGGATAAAAGGTGATTGGTATTGTAATAGTCTTTCAGTGTATTGTAAAAAATTTCAAAACACCAGTAACAATGATTTAGATGTTGAAAAATTAAATAGTGGTATTCCTGCATTCTTTCTTCATTATTGAACAGAAGAAGATAAGCCAAAAAAAAATCTTCGTTTTTATCCAAATACGGATTAAATGGACTGCAAGGTACAAGCGGCATCGAGTCCAATACTTTTTGTGATACCCGAAAGGATGAAGAAACAGCGTGGTATCGTTCTTCAAGTTTTTCAAGCATCTCCTCAATATCCGAATTAAATCGAAGCTGAGATAACAGTCTCCCCTGTTTCAGGTAAGCAATCAGCTGACCTAATCTTACACCGCTCATGAAAGGCAACTCTCCGTTTATTTAACATTTACTTTGTTGCCCCCGTTTTTTATACCAGATCCGATGAACTGGCGCGTAAAATTTTTCGAATCCGGTTTATAACGTTATCCAGTACGCGATTTCCCAGATCCTGAAACACCGGCAACGACCGGATCATCGGCTCCGAAAAATCGGCCCAATTATACAACATAAAAAGATGGATATCACGTTCTACTTTTCGTTTCCTCCCGCCTGACGCGGAACGTATCTTTTCGACAATCGTTTCATAAAGTTCCCACCGGGTATTGGACTCCAATCCCTTCAGGTAATCTCGAAAGTCTTCCATTTCTTCGTCAACGATCGCTTTGGAAAAATATCGTTGCAAATACCGCGTTGTTACCCGGTTGCTCACAGTGGCCAGCCACGCTAAAAACATTCGTTCGTTATCCCGGGCACGAAAAGACTGTAATATTTTGGCATCATTTTCAACGAAAAGTATAAATATTTCCGTAACAATATCATTGACCACATCAGAAAACTGCAGATTTAATCGGCTGACATTCCAGGCCGTACAACGTTTCGACACAACCTTGTATATGTACATTTTGTATTTTTGCAAAAACAATCGCCATCCTTTTTCCCAATTCGGGGATTTTCGATTGCTGCAATATTCCAGCAGAACTTCTAATGTTATGTCTTTACTATCTTTCATAATACATTAAATCTATGTGTATTCTGTAGACTCAAATCTACAATGTTGATTAGACGCCACACACCAAATTCATAATTGCAATAAAAACAATATACTATTCATACAGGCCGTGTTCTTTTCAAGGTGTGTCAAAATCTGTGCCGTTTTTCTCCAAATCTCGTTCTTTTTGAGAGATTTTTCGAACAACATGACTCTAATATAGTGAGAGTCGGTAACTCTCTTTTCCTTCTCTTATGGGTAAAGGCGTCCCTGATCAGGACGCCTTATTTATTAATTGGGATTAATGCACTTTTTAACGATCATAAATGTGAATAAGATTTTCATTATCCATTATGATACGAAGTCAAAAGCTGCATATTCGAATGAAAAAATCCGTGAACGATCAGGCATCATTCATCGATACGACTATCCGATCTCAAGCATCCGATCAACCGCCTTTTTCGCTTTAATACGGATATGCTCCGGAACATCGATGACATACTGGTTCAGACTCAGGGAATCCAGTGTTTGTTCCAGAGTAATTTCTTTCATATGTGGACACGTGACGCTGCAGAGCCTCAACATTTCCTTCTCGGGATTTTCAGCCATAATATTATCGGCCATGCTGCATTCCGTTAGAAGCAGGTATTGTTTTTGTTTTGAGTTTTTTACAAATTTTATCATCGCTGAAGTACTGCCGGCAAAATCGGCGGCTTCGACAACCTGCGGAGGGCATTCAGGATGCGCTAATATACAGACATGGGGAAATTGCTGTCGAACGGAATTTATCTGCTCAACAGTAAATTGTTCATGGACTTCGCACCGGCCTTCCCAACCGATCATCACGTTATGCAACTCGGTACTGTTGTTTTCCTTTTTAGAACGCGTTGGGAAAATAATATGCTTTCCGGTCTCTCGTGCGACGTTTTTTGCCAAATATTCATCAGGTAAAAAAATAACCGTATCACCGGGCAAGGATTCTACGACAGCGGCCGCGTTGCCCGAGGTACAACATATATCTGTTTCAGCCTTAACATCTGCATATGTATTCACATAGGTCACCACAGGAACACCCGGAAATTGTTGCTTTAATTTTTTGACATCATCAGCTGTAATACTTTGAGCAAGCGAACACCCGCCTTTTGGTGACGGCAGCAATACGGTTTTTTCCGGACTTATAATTTTGGCAGTTTCGGCCATAAATCTTACACCACAAAAAACAATGATATCCCTGTCCGTTTCCGCAGCTTTTCGGGATAGCTCCAATGAATCACCAACAAAATCCGGTACTGAATAATACAAGGCGGGTTCCATGTAGTTATGACCGAGAATTACCGCGTTTCTTTTTTCTTTCAATTGCAAAATTTGTTGTGCAATATCCGCCTTGGCACGGATTTCAACAGCGGGCATTATTTTGCCCAGTTTTGCCAGCATTTTTTCGTATAATAATTCAACAGAATCCATATTCATCGTATTCCATTAAAATCTATAATTTAAGTCAATCTAAATTAGGAATATTAATTACAAAAAGCAAGAATTGATTGGGGATTCTCTCTTAATAAAATTTTGGGAGAATCCTTGTAAAAATTTACCGTTGATTATTATTCTTTTTTTTCTAAATTAACTTGCAAAAAAAAAGAGAACAGTGAAGATTCAATTCATCAATCCTCCGTTTTTGGGGCGTTTCAGCCGTGCACAACGAAGTCCGGGTGTGATAAAGTCGGGTACCATGTATTATCCTTATTGGCTGGCTTTTGCGGCGGCGGTTGCGGAAAAACAAGGGCATAACATAAATCTTGTGGATTGCCCGGCAAGCGGAAGAACGGAAAGTGATTTAATAGACGACATTTTCCAATTTAGTCCCGATCTCATCGTTATGGAATCCGTAACGTCCAGCTGGCAATCGGATATAGCTCTCTCCGAAGTGATCAAGCGGCAATTCCCGAATATAAAAATATGCCTGGTCGGTACCCATGTGACGGCCATGTGGAAGGAGACGCTTGAAAGCCAACCTGCAGTGGATTTTGTGGCCATAGGCGAATACGATTATACGATATCGGAACTGGCTGATTGTTTACAATACAGCCGGCCTTCTTTTGAAAAAGTTGCAGGATTGGCTTATAAAAGTCATCGGCAAATCCGCCGCAATAACGACAGACCGTTAATACAGGATATGGACGACCTGCCATGGATTTCACCGATTTATAAAAAATTTCTGAATCCGACAGACTATTATTTTAATCTTTCGTATCATCCCATGGTTATGCTGATCGGCGGTCGAGGATGTACGGCCATGTGCTTTTATTGTGTATATCCACAAGTCATGCACGGGCACCGATACCGCCACCGCAGTCCTGAAAACATCATCCGGGAAATATTGTGGATTCAGCAAAACATGCCTGAGATTAAGGAGATTACATTTGAAGATGACAATTTTGCAGCGGACCGCAAATTCGCCCGCGAATTTGCCCGCCTGGCAAAGGAGAATAGCATTAAACTACCGTTTTTCGCCAATCTTCGAACCACGGTGGATTTTGAAACCTTAAAATCCCTGCGCGAAGCAGGTCTTCGGAACACCGCGGTTGGATTTGAATCCGGTGACAACCGAATTTTAAAGAATATGCGTAAGGGTCAGGATACGGTTCGCCAGATCGAGTTCGTTGAAAATGCCCACAAGCTGGGCTTGCTGGTTCACGGCTGTTTTATGGTCGGCTTTCCCGGTGAAACCCGGGAAACCATGAGAAAAACACTCGACCTGGCCTTTAAAGTCAAACCGGATAGTGCCCAATTTTATCCCGTCATGCCGTATCCCGGTACCGGTGCCTATTCTTATTATTCAAAACAGGGATACATGGCAACCGGAAATTTCCGTGATTGGCTAACAGTGGAAGGCGGACACCGCTGTGTGTTGAATTTGCCCGGATTGACCGCTGAGAATATTGAAAAATTTTGTGAAAAAGCCTTCCGTGCTTTTCATTTCAGACCGCGGTATCTTTTATATAAACTTTTACAGGCCATAAAAAATCCCCGTGAAGGCTGGCGGTCTTTGAATGCCGGTCTCAAGTATTTATTCTATTTATTTACAAATAGACGAAAAAAACAACAACCTTTTGCCGTCCAGGCACCGCCTATGTGTGACGAATGGCTCGGTCACATTCCTGTACCCATGGGACGAATGGAAAAGCGACAAAAGGCAAAAGGAGATCATAATTCAGGGTAATTTTATAAAGAACATCCACTTTTTTAATTAAACCTTTACATTTTTAAATTATCAGGAGGGAAAAGTATGAAACAGGTATACGCGTGCGCCGTAGCATTTATGCTTATTACCGGTAACGCCGATTCTCAAAATCTAAAACCACACCAAAAGACTTCATCAGGAAGCAAATTTTCAATTCGAACCGATTCTCAAATTCCAGACCATTTTTCAGTCGAAACGGACCCGGAGGCGACAAAACTGAAAATCGATTTCGAGGTTCCGGTAAACGGTATTTATCCTGCGCAACATCATACACCACTGAATCTTTCTCGTAATAACAATGGCATAAAAAATCTAACGCGAATACCAGCATTAAGCTCAAATCACGAACATTCCGCCTTGCTGCAGGAAAGTGACCTTGCCTGGTGGTGGGCTTTTAATTATTCATGGGACGAATTTGATGTTCTACTGGACAGCATGGCGAATGAAGGTTACAGGCTCGAGGATATTGATGTTTACGGTCAGACCGATCTG
>JAFGEC010000575.1 GCA_016931775.1 Candidatus Zhuqueibacterota bacterium
CAATGCTTTCAGCATTTATTTGTGGAGCACCCCACAAAGTCCAAACGCCGTTTTCGGACTTGAAATACACACCCGAGTGGGTTAATGCCAGTAACTGATCGCCCAAGGCGGCAAAATCCCAAACGATCTTTTCACCCAATTCAACAGGCAGCCATGTGGTTCCATCAAAAAACGACATACCGGCGTGGGTTCCAATAACCATCTGGCCGTTATGTTCAAAAATCGTCAAGAGATCGCCGGAAGGCAATCCATGATGTGTATCGTAGCCGATCCACGAGTTTGGGGCCTGGGGATTCGGATGCCCCAGATCGATCTTTTTAATTGATTCTCCCAAAACAGCCCAAATTTCATTGCGGGCGACAAGTATTTTTTTTACCTCGCCTATTTTCGCCGTCCACGGAATTTCCCACCGGCCGATATCGTCTTGTTTCATCAAACTCGTTCCCACATTGGAGGCGATAAATACGGAATCACCATAGGCACATATATCATAAACAGCCTGAATTTGGCCGCTCGGATCCGAATAAGGATCCCAAACGTTGCGTTTTGGGTCAAAGATGTTTATCTGGCCGTTTGCCAGAGCCACCCATAAAAAACCCCGCCGATCCCGTTCGATGGCGACGATATCGTTACCCGCCAGGCCATCTGAATTTGTGTAGATACGAAAAATGGATGTAACGGTATTAAAGCAGACAACACCGCCGTTGGTCGCACACCACAACAATGAATCTGCAGCGACCATATCCCGGATGTCTGAAGAGTTTGTAAAAGTCGTCCAGTCTCCCACACTGGCAAAGGCCAATATGGGACACAACACAATAATAAACGCGAAATATCTAGTCTTTTTTTTCATCTTTTAACTTGTTATATAAATCCGCCATTTCAATCGCTGAGAGAGCCGCATCCCAGCCTTTATTACCGGCTTTTGTTCCCGCTCGTTCCAGTGCCTGCTCCAGTGTATCCGGCGTGATAACGCCATAGGTAACGGGTAAACCGTATTCCAAGCCCAACAGAGCTATTCCCTTGGTCACCTCTGCAGATATATATTCAAAATGCAGTGTCGCACCTCGTATCACCGCGCCGAGACAGATTATCGCGTTGTACTTTTTACGCTCGGCCATTTTTTTGGCAGCCATCGGGATCTCGAATGAGCCCGGCACCCAAACAACGTGAATATCCGCCTCACGGCAACCATGCCTGGTCAGACAATCGATGGCGCCTTCGAGTAACTTTCGGCAAATTAATTCATTAAACCGGCTGACGATAATGGCAAATTTTTTGTCCCCAGCGTTTAACTGGCCTTCAAATACTTTAACCATAAAATCCTCACTTGTTTTTCTGCAAAATGATATGCCCCAACTTGTCTCTTTTGGTCTGTAAATAATTGACATTTTTTTCGTTGGGGTGAATTTCAATAGGCACCCGTTCCACAACTGAAAGGCCGTATCCCTCGAGGCCGATAATTTTACGGGGATTATTGGTTAGTAATCGGATATTCCGAATTCCGAGTGCGGATAGAATCTGTGCACCGATTCCATAATCGCGCAAATCGGCTTTATAACCCAGAGCTTCATTGGCTTCGACAGTATCTTTACCTTGATCCTGCAGTGAATATGCCCGGATTTTATTGGCCAGCCCGATACCGCGGCCTTCCTGCCGCATATACAATACCACTCCCTGGCCTTCTTTTTCTATCATCGTCAAGGCATATGCCAGTTGATCGCCGCAATCGCATCGCAACGAGCCCAGTATATCTCCGGTCAGACATTGGGAATGCACGCGAACCAGAACAGGATCATCCGTATTGACGTCGCCTTTCACAATGGCCAAATGGTGTTGGCCATCGAATGCACTTTCGAACAGATGCAGAGTAAACGCACCATATTTTGTCGGTAGTTGCGTTCGCGTAATTTCGTGAACCAGGGCTTCGGTTTTATGTCTGTATTCAATGAGACGGCGGACGGAGATCAAGCGCAAATTAAACCTGTCTGCCATTTTTTTCAATTCGGGCACGCGGGCCATTTCACCATCCGAACTCATAATTTCACACAACACACCGGCGGGATAACTCCCTGCAATCTGGGCTAAATCCACAACCGCTTCGGTGTGCCCGGCCCGCCTCAATACACCGCCATGGGTCGCAGCAATGGGAAAAACATGCCCGGGGCGGGCAAAATCCTCCGCACGGGCTTTCGGATTGAGGAGGCCTTTGACGGTCGCCGCCCGGTCCGCCGCGGAAATGCCCGTTGTCGTGCCGAGTTTATAATCCACAGATACGGTAAAGGCCGTTCCCAAAAGCGCCGTGTTTTGCACCACCATTTGCCGGATGTCCAGTTCATACAACCGTTCTCCGGTCATGGCCACACAGATCAGCCCACGTCCGTGCTTTGCCATAAAATTGATACTCTCGGGTTTCACCTTGTCAGCCAACATGACAAAGTCACCTTCGTTTTCACGGTCCTCATCATCGCTGACAATGATGATTTCGCCGTTCTTTAACGCCTGAACCGCATCTTGTATACTATCGAAATCTTTATCACTCATCTGTCTTACTCATTCATATCCCCATTGGGATAATTTATCCGGTGTTATCGGATTTTTATTGTGAGGTTCCAGCATGTGGTAAACATATTTCGCTAAAATATCCACTTCTATATTTACACGATCACCAATTTTACGTTCGCACAGTGTGGTATTCTCGAATGTATGAGGAATAACCGCAATCGCAATCTTTTGCGAATCCTTGGACGCAATCGTTAAACTGACACCATCGACCGCGACGGAACCCTTTTCAACAAAAAAAACATCCATTTTCTGAGGCACACTAATCGTGATCCAGAATCCGGGATGTCGGGGATCGATAGAGGCAACTTGTCCCGTACAATCGATATGTCCTTGTACAAAATGCCCGCCCAGGCGACTGTCTGCTCGCAAAGCTCTTTCAAGATTAACGCGCTTGCCGCGCTCAAGTTCCCGCAAATTCGATCGCGATACGGTTTCCTGCACTGCCTGCACGGCAAACCAGTTTGATTCAAAAGACACAACAGTTAAACAGACACCATTTACGCAGATGCTGTCTCCTATCGTCATATCACGGCAAATTTCCGCCGCTGTTATCTCTAGATATAATCCGTCGGATAACAGTTTCTTTTCTTTAACGGAACCAATATATTCAACAAGCCCTGTAAACATAATTAGACGTTCGTTTCATTATCCTGTTTTAACGAACCGGTGATCAGTAAATCATTACCGAATTTTTTTACCGACATATCGGAAATCCGGAGTGCTGAATTGATGTTCCGGATTCCAAGATCTCCTACTGCATCTATCCCGGTTCCAAGAATTTTCGGTGCCAGGAACAGCGTTAGTCTGTCGCCAAATTCCCCTTTCAAACACTCGGTGATTACCTTGTTTCCACCCTCAACAAGAACTGAGGTTATCCCCATATCCGCCAGTTTTTTCCAGATGGCTTTTTGAGGTATCCAACCCCTGTCGTCCGCCTCCATGACAACCACCATGGCGCCCTTTTCTTCGATCCTGCTTATTTTTTCTTTCGACGCCTGTTCGGTTGTTAACACCACAGTCTTGTTGGGCAACTCTTCAGATAGAATATTTGCGTCCAGCGGTATTCTTAAACGGCTGTCCAAGATAATTCTTTTTGGTGAAACACCTTTGACAAGATACACCGTCAATTTGGGATCATCCGTTATTATCGTGTTGATACCAGCCAGAACCGCATCGTTTTCAGACCGCAGTCTATGGCTGTACTCACGGGCATTCTCAGAGGTAATCCAGCGGGAGTGTCCGGTGCTTGTGGCAATTCTGCCGTCGAGCGTTTGTGCAATTTTCAAAGTAACAAACGGCATACCTTCGATTATAAACTTGAGATATCCCTGATTCAATTCTGTGCACTTTTCACTCAACATATTTTCAACAACGGATATTCCTTTGGATTTTAAAAACTTTACACCTTTGCCTGCGACAACAGGATTTGGATCCTGCATGCCAATGACAACCCTGGCAATACCAGCTCTCAAAATTGCTTCGGTGCAGGGACCGGTTTTACCATAGTGGGGACATGGTTCGAGATTGACAAACATGGTGGCACCTGCTGCCGCATCGCCGGCGGCTTGAATGGCATTAACCTCTGCATGCGCCTCACCGAATTTCTGATGAAATCCCTCCCCTACAACCTTATTGTTTTTAACGATAACAGCGCCGACCAGAGGATTCGGACTGACGTATCCGCGACCGCGTTCGGCCAACCTGAGAGCGCGTTTCATGAATGTCATGTTATCCACTTCAAGATCAGCATGGTGTGTTTTTTGCAAATTGTGGCGTCCTTTTATTTATTGACATTCCTGTTTAAACAGCAAAATATAACGCTTGTACCACCCACCTCATCCTGACATAAAACAGCCCCAAAAGAATACTTTCAGGGCTCTCTCCGGACAACCTGATGACAAAGATTCTTGAGCAGGTCATTTTAGAGTCGAATACAAATCAATATAAACATAAATGAAAACCAAGTCAAGAAAATTCTGATCGAGCGTCGTAGGGGATAAAATGCGTCAAAAACACTCTAAAATGTCAAAAATCGGCAAATCAACGGCATCCAGGAATATTTACTCCTTTAAGACTGTTACAATCAGAAATAAAAAAACACAACAAATTGACTGATAACACAAAAAAAGACACAAAATGTAGTATTTTAACTTGACATTAAGAACTGTTTTTTATATATTTTTTCCAGACACTATGGCCCGAGGGATGCTAAGCAACGATCCAAGGTCAGCGGGAACGGGGCATCTTTCCTGTGCAAAATATCCTGTAGGGATGCATTTTTTTTGTGGAGAGGATAGGGATGTCGGGAAAATTTTTTCGTTTTTAAATATATATATAAAGAGGCAGGCGACATTTTTGTCGCTGTAACTTTTTTAATTATTTGGAGTTTAACAGCGAGGGATAAATATGAAAAAGCTGGAAATTGAACAACAGCTAAAATTTGATGAATTTGATTCTGCACAATCCAAACGTTCAAGCCAAGCCCATTCCAACCATGCGGCTTCTTTTTTAAAGATCCCACGTCATTTTACCAAACCGGGTGAGCATCCTTATGACCAGTTAGAGTGGAAATACGTTACCGCAACAATTACAAATGACAGCGGCAAGGTCATTTTTAAACTGGAAGACACCGAGGCCCCCGCAACATGGACACAAACAGCAATTAATATTGTCGCTTCAAAATATTTTCACACTTTTAAAAAAAACCAGAAACGTGAAAAGAGTATCAAGCAACTCATTGACAGGGTGGTTAAAACACTCGTTACCTGGGGTCAACAGGACGGATACTTTGCCGGCGAACAGGATGTGGAAACCTACGAGGCCGAATTGACGCATTTGCTAGTCAACCAAAAAGCGGCATTTAACAGTCCTGTCTGGTTCAACATGGGCGTTGAAAAAGTTCCCCAGTGTTCCGCATGTTTTATCAATTCCGTTCAAGATACGATGGAATCGATCCTGAATCTGGCACGAACCGAGGGTTTACTGTTCAAGTGGGGTTCGGGGACCGGTACAAATTTTTCTTCCCTGCGTTCCTCAAAGGAACGGCTATCGACCGGTGGATTGGCCTCAGGGCCGGTTTCATTTATGAAAGGTTATGACGCTTTTGCCGGCGTCATTAAATCGGGCGGGAAAACCAGGCGCGCTGCCAAAATGGTCATTATGGATATCTCCCACCCGGATATATTAGAATTTATCAATTGCAAGGTTCAGGAGGAGAAAAAAGCATGGAGTCTTATCGACTCCGGTTATGATGGTTCTTTCGGAGGCGAGGCGTACAGTTCGGTATTCTTTCAAAATTCGAATAACAGTATACGGGTAACTGATGATTTTATGAGAGCAGTTGAAACTAATGGCGAGTGGGAAACCATCGGTGTGACCCACGGCAAGCCTGTCGATGTCTATCGGGCTCGTAACATGATGAAACAAATATGTGAAGCCGCCCATCTTTGCGGCGATCCGGGCATTCAATTTCACTCAACCATCAATAACTGGCATACCTGCCCGGAATCGGGTCTCATCCGGGCGTCCAATCCATGCAGTGAGTATATGTTTCTGGACGATTCAGCTTGCAATCTGGCATCATTAAATTTATTAAAATTTGTTGGCGATGACGGGACTTTTCAAATCGAAGCATTTCGCCGTGCCTGTCATATTATGATTATCGCCCAGGAAATTATCGTGAGCAACTCAAGCTATCCAACCGACGCCATTAAAAAGAACAGCGATGAATTTCGCCCGTTGGGTTTGGGGTATGCAAATTTGGGCGCTTTACTGATGTTTTATGGGCTTGCCTACGACAGCGATGCCGGCCGGGCACTGGCAGCATCCATTACATCTCTTCTAACCGGACAGGCTTATTTGACGTCAGCTATTATTGCCAGCTCGCAAGGACCGTTTGCCGCTTTTGAAAAAAATAAGGATGCCATGTTGCGCGTTATTTCCAAACACATGAAAACAATCGATGATATTAATAAAGAACATATCTCCGAAGAAATGATCATGGCGTCCAAAGATGTCTGGGCCGATGCGTTGGAAATGGGGCATCGATACGGTTACCGTAACGCACAGGTGAGCGTACTTGCACCCACCGGTACCATCGGATTCATGATGGACTGTGACACCACGGGCATCGAGCCGGATATTGCACTGGTCAAATATAAAAAACTGGCCGGAGGCGGTCAGGTCAAATTGGTCAACAACACCGTCGGACCGGCGCTCGCCAGACTGGGTTATACGGAGCAGGAAATTAAGGATATACTGGATTACCTGGAAAAACAAAGTACAATTGAAGGTGCCCCCCAACTCAAGGAAGGCCACCTTTCCGTATTTGATTGTGCCATCAAACCGTTAAACGGTAACCGGTCAATACACCATATGGGACATATCAAAATGATGGCAGCGGTCCAGCCGTTCCTGTCCGGTGCGATTTCAAAAACCGTCAACATGCCCAATGAGGCCACCCCCGAGGACATTGAAGAGGTCTATATGCAGGCGTGGAAACTGGGATTAAAATCCATTGCCATCTATCGTGACGGTTCAAAAAGGACACAACCACTCAACACCGGAAAAACACCCAAAAGTAAAAAAGCAAAAGAACACACCGGTGGTGTGCGTAAAAAATTACCAGATGAACGCCGGTCTCTAACCCATAAATTTTCCATCGCCCAGCATGAGGGATACATAACGGTGGGTGAATACGAAGACGGCACACCGGGTGAAATTTTTATCGTTATGGCCAAAGAGGGCTCCGTGGTATCCGGTTTAATGGACAGTTTTGCCACAGCAGTCTCCATCGGTCTGCAATACGGTGTACCGTTGCGGGTATTTGTAAATAAATACAAGCACACCCGTTTTGAACCCTATGGCTTCACCAACAATAAAGATATACCCATGGCAAAATCTATCAGCGATTACATTTTCCGCTGGCTGGGCCAAAAATACCTCAAGGAAGATGAAAAAATCGAGCAGAAACTGGACACATCCGATATGACCGATATTGAAAAGCAGACCCTGAACAATCAGAATCAGGCCAATCTGTTGTTCTCAACGGTGGAAAATCCAACCGATGCACCTCCCTGCCCGTCTTGCGGCAGCATTATGGTGCGCAGCGGTACGTGCCATAAATGTATGAATTGCGGTGAAACCAGTGGATGTTCGTAATGGGAAAAAAAGTTTTCTTTCTTGCTCCTCTTGAAGTTTTATGATGCAGGGATACCGTTTTCCTTCATATAAACACTCGTGTCGGAAAATATCGGTATCCTGCTTTTCAACTTGAAAAAATCAGGGATAAAAAAGGAATGTTTTGCCCGCGGAAGCGGACATCCGGTCGTTATGGGAAACACCAATATCAAAATGGAACCGAATGGATTTTTCTAACTGTAACACTCACAAAAAAAACGAATATTTGCGATTGAACATTTTCCGGTTGATCAATACAATCGCGAACCGTAGTACTCGAGTTGAAAGAAGAATGTTACGAAATTAAATTTGGGGTCCATTTCACATGCGAACTTTTTATTTCAACATCAAGATTTTTTTCGATTGAACATCATTTTCAGCCTGAACCTGGCAAATGTAAATCCCGCTCGGCAATTCACCGCCCTCAAATTTCAATTTATATTCTCCGGGATCAAGTTTCCCATCCATAAGAACGGAAACTTGTCTTCCAGTGATATCAAACAGTGTCAATTTCACCAATGAAACTCGTGCAAGCGAAAAGGCAATTGTCGTTGACGAATTGAAGGGATTAGGGTAATTCTGGCTCAGGGAAAAAGACAAAGGATTCCCTTTTGTTTCGGAAAAAACCTGGACAGGTGTAACATTTCGATAAAATTGTAAACCACCATCAAACTCACCTGCAAACAGGTCGAAATCACCATCATTATCTATATCCACGAGGGCAGGAGAGCTTTCATATCCTGTGTCAAGTGCTGCAAAGCTTTCGGA
>JAFGEC010000576.1 GCA_016931775.1 Candidatus Zhuqueibacterota bacterium
ATGCCTTCTTTGAAATATGAAAAGAGATGGCAAACCTCAACACTACTGCTGTGTCTTGGGAGGTGTGAGTGTTACATATAAAAAAAAAGAGAAAAAAACCGTATTTAGTGTTTAGATAATTATCGGTAGGAGATATTTAATTCATAAGGTCATTACCTAATAATTTTAAAAAAATAATCGGGAGAAGGGAATGGTTATTTGATTTTTTTATTTCATTGGTGCCCCCGGCAGGAATCGGGCCTGCGGCACATGGATTAGGAATACAAACCTCCGAGCTTCCTACATTCCTCAAGTTTCCGTAACTGCTCTATAATACATCATTTTTCAATTCCACATCTTTTCCGATTTTATCTCCTTTTGTCATATTTTGGAGAAAAACTCTCACACGGATTCTCACACGGCTCTCATCTTAATCGTTCTATCGTTTAAGTTAGACGACCGGACGATCGGGACGACCCGGACGATAAAAAAGATATAACTGGTCAATTGTTTTGTAGAGCTGAAAATTTTAGAGAGCAAAATCATTATCAATAATAAAAAGAAAAGTGTATCTTGAGTGCACCCATACAGCTGTAATTACAATTTACCCTAAAAGGTATCATAAAAAAAACTAAAAGTGTAAAAACAGGCGTAATTACAGGGGGAACAGCGATTACACTTATGTGAAATTAGTAGGCATCTTTTGTAATGGAGACAGTAATGAAAATACCATCTGAAACATATATAAAATAAAGGAAAACAGCATCGATAAATCACAGTTCGTTAGTCGAGTTTTTTGCGTTATTGTTGGTCGGTTGATACGGAATTGTCAAAGCAGAATTAAAAAACCGGAATTCTGGTAATCACTTAAGGGGAAACGGTAAGGTATAACTCGATGATCCAGTTTTTTATAAGGGTCTAATATTATTGGATTTATCAAAAATAACGGTATTTGCGGTATGATTTTTGAAATTCCATAATATCAAGTACTTACAATCCTAAGGCAAACGACTTTTGTAAAAATACGTCTTTCCAATCCCAGTAATTACAAGGTTTGAGAAAAAACTGGATCATCGAGTATAATATATTTAATAACAGTAATACGGTATTGGTTTTCTCCATCGTTTATGCTCCTTTTAATAGGGTTGCAAACGATGTTATCAAAATTATTTTTCAGATGCATGCATGCTTGCCGGAAGGATACGATGAAATGAAATTTTAAACCCTTAACCGGGATTATGATAACTTGTTCATAATTCCGGTTAAGTCAATATAAAAATCCTTTCGCCGGATTAAAATAATCAGAAAATATTTGTAAATTTAATCTGAAAATCAACACCTGCCCATTTACACGTCGGAGCGGCAACACCCAACGCGCGGCAGATAGGGGTCATATGCCAGGTAATCAGCAATGGGTATCGCCACACGTCTGTTCAGCCTCAATCAAAGCCGAGTGCCGTATGGGAAGTCATCTGGTAGCCCGGTCACGTGTACGCTGCCCTCGAAGAACATTGCGTTCTCGTTGCGAGCCTTTTCGTCCTCCTCCCTTCCCATGTAGAAGAGAGTACGTTTCCGACACTCGCGCGCCCCTGGCTCACGGATGATCTGATACACGACATGAGGCTCCTCATCAGGCACACCGGGCTGGGGCTGGTATTGCTTCTCGCGGAGGACTGGCAACCACTTCTTGCTGTGCGGCCATACAGACTCGGACCAGACACGGTTCTTGGGAAGCAGACGAAACGAGGACTCGATGACCAAATCGGCCATCTGAAGAAGACCCGCGGGAACTCCACCACTGTCGGGTGGTGCCCCAGCTTCCCCACCTGATACCACGATATTTGTCGTTCCGCGTACACAGAGAAATGTTATGAGCCCTGAGACAAACATCTTCTCTCTGGCACACAACGGGAAGCGTGCACTGAGTTGCTCGAGCCCGTTCACTACGACAAGCGACACGGGGTTTTGCTCTACAGGACGGCGATCCACCGCGACACCGACTAGATGCAGAAACTCCTCTGGCGAGATGTAGCCTGGGTAGAAGTATAGGATTTCAAGCCTGTCGTCATTGAGGTACTCTTCGATCTTCTCCTTCGCTTGCTTCGGCGATGTAATGTCTGCGTGCAGACGTTGGCCTTCATCATTCCTCTGCTTGGCCAGGATCTGCGCCAGTGTATCCTTTGCAGGCTCCTCTTGGTCACGCAGCGAAATCATCAAGGCTCGTTCCTTCTCTTGGCGCTTCAGGAAGTTGAGCAATGTGTAGTATGCAAGATGGCTCTTCATTCCCCCTCGAGAGCCCACAATAGCCGTGCACGAGCCTCTTGGAAAGCTGCGGCCCTGTATGATATCGTTCAGTGCCTTGAAGGGAGTAGCTACCGGTTCAGCCGGGAGCGACACTCCGCGGAGGCCAGCGCCCTTCCGGGCTGTCGATAGATAGCGGTGAACTGAAGGAAACACGAAAATGCCACCTTCTTTTATGAACGGCGACATGGGGTGCTTCACGGTTTCTTCTTTGGAGGGCTTGGGGTTGATCTTGAGCCGGTGCACTCCGTCGGCGTGATCCTGGTATCTCGCCTTCACAATCTGGATCTTGCGAACGAGGTAGTCCTCCTCTTGCATGTAGCTCATCTGAATCGTTAGATCGGAGAAGAACTGCCAGCGATCGGACGACTCCTCGCGGTTCACGTCCAGAATTAAAACCAGGATGATGGGGCCAGCCAGGAAGGACGAGCGAATAGCTTCCAGGACAACGTCACTCGGCCAGCTTTCCGGCAGGACGTTGAGGCTGTCGAATACGACGACGCTTGGACGACAGCACGCGCAGCGAGATGACGGGTCTGCAAGGTTCAAGCCTTTTTGGACTAGTGGGTCGGCGAAGTACTTCCTGATGTTGTCGGTCTCGGGCGCTTTGCCGTTACCGGATTCCGATTTCGGAATGGGAAGGGCTTCCTTGCCCAGCACATACACTTGACCTCCAACTGTGGATTCACATTGCTTGTCAAGCCGACTGACCACTCTCTTTGGTCTCTTTGGTTGGGTATCCTGGGGGTCTGGCGGGTCCCATCCATATGAAGCGCACTGATCGATGATGTCTTCGGTCCTGGCTTCGGCCGATAGGTATACGCTGGACAAACCTGAGCCTGTAGCTGGCCTTTCAGGATTGCTCTCAAAGAACCCGGCGACTGCACTATGATTGGATGCCAGCCGGTAGCACAACTCGAGCGCGAACGTCGACTTGCCTGAGCCAGGTGGCCCCGACACCAGCATGCAGAGCCCCGGCTGTGTTGGGGCCAGGTAGCCCTTCTGCCTCCTGAGCGCTGCCGCCATGCCGCCTGGTACGACGATCCCACCCCCGAGCAAGTCATCAAACAAGTACGTCTGGTGTCTTTCATTGGGGAACTCCTTCAGCGTGCCCTTCGCACCTTTTTGCGGGCAAGCAGGGCACCGGTGGTATACCGGAGACATGAACGTCTGAATTCGGACTGTTGTTTCGTCACTCATGATGGACTCCTTTCTGATTACGTTTCCGCAACGGACCCAACCCTACGTCACCCGCGATACAACGTCAACGAAACGTTCATTCGGTCGGTTCAGCGATATGTCCTATCGCGTGCGCGGCATGGGCGTGTTCGCTTTTCGTTGTTGCCGAACGTCGTTATCGTGCTCATAGCAGTTGATAGACCGCTGGTTCCACAGCTTGTCCGTGCTCTCCACCTTCTTCGCCACGGCAGACCCAAAATCCGTTAGCCTGGCCTCACGGACAACCCCATCTGGCACGTCCACGATGCCCGCTAACAACAATTCTGCGAACTCTGATCGAAACTCGGCTGCCTCACGCCAATGTTCATAGATCAAGGGCCAGTCCTGCGGGTACAGGTACAGTTCTGACAGAGTGCGACTATCCGCAAAACGCTCGGCCGTTTGGGCTACCACGGAATCCCGAAGGATGCTGACAACGGCCTCCTGTTTGTTGGGATCACTCCCGGATACCTTAATGATGTCTTTTGCCAGTTTTTTTTGACGCTCAGGATCGACAGGGGAGCGTGGTGGTGTGGGTGGTGTGGTGGTGTACTTACGCTCCAAGTACCTGGCGTAGAACGGATCCTCCAGCATTTCTGGACGGAACTTGGTCTGTAGCAGGAAGAGGCTCACGATGAACAACGGGACGTTGAGCACAGCAGCGATTGTCAGTAGCGCAGGCAACCACGCAGGTATTGTGACAAGACCGGCGGCAGTCAGAAAGGTCGCGTTCACTATGACAAGACCTGCTAGCCAAGCCGCCAGTAGCTGGATCGGCTTCGTTATCTTGTGTGCGATGATCTGCTGTTGGTCGCTCATCTTGTCTCCGATCTATGCGAACACTTATTATTACTTATTACGATTTTTTTATAACACTAAAAAATATTTTAAATATTAGGTGCTTGAGTGCTTGAAGAATAAATTATAGTATATAGTGAGTTTATTTATTTTTTTGCCGACTTAACCAATCCCATATAAACTATGATAAAATCAATAAATCTGAATAAAACAGCTTTAACTTTTTTATTGAGAAAAATATCCGTATAAACTTATATTCATTGTAAAAATAGGAATTATAAATTATTTTTCAAAAAATAATTTAAACAAAATTTATTTTAATATAGTTAGTAAAAAAAATGCAAGAAATTTTTTCATGATCAAACCGCCGAAACTATTGGATTTTGTATGGCGAAAAATTCGAATAAAACATTGCTCCATAAGGACGGAAGAAGCCTATATTTCTTGGGTATCACTGAATTGCAATACTTGACTTGAATAATATCAGCAAAGAGAAAATAAAAAATCAATGATATCAATTTGGAGTTGTGAACGTTCTGCATGATGTCCCACATTTTACGTACAGTATGTTGTTAGCTTTTGCTTGCTTCTCTAATTAGTTTTTTTGCATTTTCAAAGGCTAAATTTAGATCATAGCCTTTTTCAGAAAACCATTCATTGTTAAGGTTATATATTTCTTTTCGAAGGGCCATCGCTTCTTCTGAAAAATTGTTCAACCGATTAAATAGAGTTGTCTTATTTTTTTCTGATCGTAGAGATAAATAGTCCGTTGTGATGCAATTATGGATTAACCAGTTTCTTTCTTTAAGAAAAAATTCAAATCTCTTGTGTAAAGATGCAGGGATTGATTTTTCCCTTTTTGCGTTTGAAATCATTGGTCCAAGAGTAAGCTTTTTTTGTTTCTCCAATGTTCTGTAGGCAAACACTTCAGATACATTTTTTGATTTATCCCGTCGTTTCTGCAGAATTATCATTGCTGTAAAAGTTGCAACAACGTTTTCAAGGTGCTGAAGCATCCATACACCTTTTCCCACGAGGCGAAATAGTTCCTGAACATCTTGTGACGTTGGTGAGGTCATATTTAAAAACCTAACGGCGCTCTTCAGCTGTCGCAGATTTTAGCGGTTCGCTGAAAGATTCGTTGAGCAACCCGTTTCTGACAAATTTTTATCCCCTGATCATTTCCTTATCATCGGTTCCCTATATGTGAATGCCGTAGATTAATAAAGGCGTTCTGCCAGATTTTGCGACTGGAATCTAATGGGTTTGGCTTGTCGAGTCCAGAGATGAAAAGCTGAGTTATATCCCGATCTGGCCGCAATTGCCGTATGTGCTTTTGGCCATTTTTAATTGACTGTGTTTCTGGCGTACCCGACCAAGCTGATAGTCCTCCTGCATTCACTATTCCCTCAACTAAAATATCAAGTTTGCTTGGCCATCCCTTATCAATGGCTAAGCATTGGCGCGCCGCCAATGTAAGCGATTGCTTGCGTAAACTCGCATATTTTTTTAGAGCTTCAAAAGGACTGAAGCTCAACCACCAGGCACCTGCATACCATAGCTCGGGCTTGTCACTACTTGCGAACCTATAAAGTCGAATACCACGGGAAAGGTCCGTCCTCACTATGTTCCTCATGCCGTTGCTGGCTTCCATTTGGCTATTGGAGTCCATAAAAGCTTCGTTCAAAGTCTTCATCAGCCTACCTCCTGCTTAATTCAAAACTATGTTTCGATGTATGCACCAGGAACCTTCTTGATTTTTTAGACTGTCCTTGAATGGGTCGTCCTCTTTATTACATCTGACAATAAAAAAAACATCGATATACTATATCTTCTAGTTATATATCATTCTATAGCGATAGATATAAAAAAGTATATCATAATAACAAGATTCCAAACGCTTGGAATCTTAAAAAAATACAATTAAATATAACCATCCATAACTGATACTAAATCTGTTGAACCGTTGTTTGTATGGGTTTTAAAAGAATCCGACATTTTTCATAAACCTTTAGACCATCATGGTTAATCAATAAAAATTCCCTAAAAATATCGCCTCCACTACCCTTCATTTGTCTATAGAGACATTTCCGCATCAATATTTTATACCCCCCACCCCCCTATACTCAAATTTACTCAGACCGACTTAAAAAATCCTTTTTATCTCAATACCGATTTGTGAAACGAAAATAGCTTTATCAACAATTTTATTCAGCAAAGAGGGCAGTTGCTAGTTTTACCCCGCCATTGCCCTTTTTGTATTTATGGAGGCCAACTTATGAAACAGTCTAAAACCGCAGACCACATTAATTCATCAACTCAGCAAAACCTTTTCCCCGCCCCAAATGATACACATCAAAGCAGGTTCATCTCCGTTTATCGTGTATCTCTTGAAAGGAGGAACAGTGGCTTACACACCTGAAATTTCATTTAAATCATCCTGTACCCTTAGACGTATTGCCTGGGCACTTAACATTCCCATGACGCAGACCATTGAAAGGGTATTTGAACATCTGCCTCAAATTCTGGACCGAAAAAAAGTCTGTAAAGCCTGCAAAGACCCGTCAAAATGTCAAGATTGTGCCTTTTTTAGCAATTAATCCACATTAACTCGGTGAGCATAGATGCTTTCCGAGTATTTTTGTATTCAAAGAAAGGAGAACCCTCATGGAAAACCAGAATACCAATCAACAGTTCAGAGAAGATGAAATTGCCTATATCCGCAGATGGGACAAAGAAAAAAATGAATACATTTCCAACCCTCATCCCAAAATAGGCGGACGACTTAGACTAGCTCATGAAGATAATGAAGCCTTATCCATTGAAACTGAAATTATTCGATATGATGAACAGATAGCTGTAGTCAGTGCGGTAAGCACCACAGCTAAAGGCAGGTTCAAGGGTATTGGTATGGCCAGTGTCGAAAGAGATGAAAAGATAGCACCTGCTGTTAATCGCCACGCTATTCTGAGTAAAGTTTTCTGATTATTTTGAACAGGTTGCTAATTTTTCAGTTTATTTTGATTAAATTGTGG
>JAFGEC010000577.1 GCA_016931775.1 Candidatus Zhuqueibacterota bacterium
CGGTTTACAAACAACGGTTGTTTTTTAATTCTATTCACCAATATCGGTACAATGATTAAAATGGAAAACAGCCCCGGCACACCCCTGGCCAGATATGCCACAGAGGCCATTTTGGGGGGCAAACCGAGAAAATCCGCCAGCGGGATGACCATAACAAAATGTAACAATTGTGAAACCACCAGTCCGAATAATAGCGGCCAAAAAATACCGTGTTTTGTCGCCCGATAATACCAGCCGGCTGTGGCACCCAGTCCAATGAGCTGCGCCATCAAAAGATAAACCACCGGCACCGGCGGCATGCCGGTAATAAACATTGAAAGTATCGGCGTGAAAACGGCTAAAAAAACGGCAAAAGCTGCCGGCAGGAAAAACACCCCAACCGCAAGAGGCCACATCATCGGTAAAAATACCGGTCCGAGTCCGACCATGTGAAAAATAGGCGGTAAAATTAAACCCAGCGCCAGAAAAAGCGCACCGTTGGTTATATTTCTCGTTCTTTGGTGCATGTGACTAAAATTCGTAACTTAAATCACCCGTAATCATCCGACCGGGCATGGGATAGCCGTAGAGTGTTTGATAGTTTTCATCCAGTACGTTTTTTAACGCCATATGTAATGTCAAACTCGAAACAATACGCACACTCGCATTGATATCAACAACGGTATAATCGCCCATCGGCAATCTCCTGTTATTGTCGCCATATAGATCCTGAATGAAGATGACATGAGAGCCGAGAGTAAACCGTCCCACCCGGTATCCTATACTCGTTGTAAGCTTTTTGCCGGGACTGTTCAATGTCTCATCCTGCAGATCCAGCTTTGACCAGGAGGCGGAAAAATCAAGCGCTTCTACTGGGAACCAACTGAACATCATTTCGTATCCGGTATGAATGAATTCACCGCTGTTGACGAACATCATTTCCGGGAATTTCATCTGAATTTGATTGGATCCCTCGGAACGGAACAGCGACGCATCCAGTTGCGCGCGTCCCAATTCCTGGGTGACCCCGATTTCATAATTCCACATTTCTTCGGGTTCAAGCTGTTGATTGCGGGGTGGAAAGACGTAAAGTTCACGGATGGATGGGCTGCGAAATCCCTTGGCGGCGGAAAGACGCAGTGAAGTGAACCGGGCCACGTGACTCACAAGACCGACTTTCGGCAGCACCTGGTTGCCGTATAGATTATGGTTTTCAAGCCGAACACCGGCCGAGGCGATAAATCTCTTTAATAACATCTGCTGCATGTGGACATAGGGAGCGTATTCCGTCATCTCTTTTTTACCGTAATCGATAGCGGGAATTTTATTCACGGATTTTGATGCATCACCGCCATAGTTTTTAAAATCAAATCCCACTGTAGCAATATTGCCAGCCCATGGTTTGATGTTGTGGTAAAACATCAATCCGACCGTATAATCTTCCGACCGCCAGCCGTCATAAATTTTATGCTCGCCAAAGTTACCGTGAATCTTGAGATTGGATTCGCCGAGAGAGCTCAAATGGATGAGGGACATGTCAACGCCGGAACGTTGCAGGTCATACCAGTGGTTTTGAAAAGGATCGTTTTCAGGCCCGGGGTCATCCATATTGAGATTGGACAAATTGGCATTCATTTCAATGGATGTCAAGGTCGACAGTTTATACCCCACATGGGCCGTGTAAAAATCGCCTTCGTATTGTGAATAGTCCCGGTGGCCGTCGGTTTTTCGAACCGCCGCCGTCAGGTAATAGTCCAGAGCGCCGATTTTGCCGCCGTGGGAACCGGAGAGTTTTTGAATATTGTAAGAACCCACGCCGCCGGTGAACCGGGTGGTAAAGCCGTCTTGCTGTACCCGCTTGGAAATAATGTTGATAATGCCGCCCATGGCATTGGTTCCGTACAAAAACGATCCGGGGCCGCGTATCACCTCCACCCTTTCCACACCGTCCAGGGAATAGGCATCGGGTATCGGATGCCCCATCATGCCCATAATATCGGGCCGGCCGTCGCGAAGCACCAAAACGCCGGTCACAGGTGATCCACCCACGCCGCGAATGGAAATCCCTCCGGCTGCACCCGAAGCAACGCCGTATCCCATCACGGAACGTTCGGTAAAATATACGCCGGGCACATAATCTTTAACCAGTTCCATTACGGACCGTGTGGGTGCGCTCTGAATGATGCTTTCATCAAGCACGGAAACACTTGCGGCAATGTCCTGCTGTGCGCCTTCAACTTTGGTCGCCGTGACGACAATCGGCTTAAAGCGGTATTTTACGGAATCAGTTTGAATATCTGCTCCAATAACTATTGTAGATAACATCAAAGTCAGCATAAAAATTTTAAAACGCATGATTTTTCCTTTCTTTCTTACAACACCTAACGGTGAAAATCTATTTCAGGTTTCTGCCGGATGTGGTGGTTACAAGCTTGCCGTGTTTCACACCGCGCATGGTAATCAATTCATCGGCCACATGCCTGACCTTTTCCGCAGATCCGCGCACGGCCAGAACTTCGAGACAATTATCATGGTCTAAATGCACATGCATGGCGGATATGATTTCATCATGGTGGCGGTGTTGATTGGCGGTGAGTTTCTCCGTAAGCTCGCGTTGGTGGTGGTCATAAATGAGTGTAATCGTACCGACGATTTCATCGCCCTTTTCCCATTCATCACGCACCAGAGCATCGCGTATCAGATCGCGGATGGCTTCGGAGCGGTTATTATATTTTTTTTCTTGAACCAGCCGGTCGAACCGGTTCAGCAGTTCGGATTCCAGTGAAACACCAAATCGGGTGAGTGAGCTCATAAAAGTTTCCTGTGTTACGATTTTTAAAAAAGTAACACAAAGAAATGATAAATGCAAGGGAAAAATATAAAGCTAGGAGCCTGTCGGACTCGACGATTTTCATTTTTATAAATAATTGATTTTTATTCATTTAAAAATTTAACCTCAAAATCAATGGTGTAGAAAAAACAAATACTTACGATGCAAGTCCGACAGGCTCCTAGCTTGGCATTAATCCATAATAAATATAAAATGTTGTTGACTTTTTTATTCGATATTGTTAACGTATTACAATAAACACATCGAAAGGAGAATTGTTATGGAATCAGTAAAAATATCACCTAAATATCAAATTGTAATACCAAGAAAAGTACGAGATCGTTTAAACTTATCTCCCGGTCAAAGGGTACAAGTTATCCAATATAATAATCGAATCGAACTTATTCCAGAACGTGACATCTCAACGATGAAAGGTTTTCTAAAAGGATTAAATCCTGAATTTACGCGAGAGGAGGATCGATTATGAATTTGGTCGACTCCTCTGGTTGGTTGGAATACTTCACTGATGGTAAAAACTCGGAAATATTCAGTAAACCGTTGAATAATAAAGAAGAGCTCATTGTACCTTCTATCATTTTATATGAAGTATTTATGGTTGTCTTAAGGGAGAAAGATGAAAATACTGCTTTACAAGTAATCGCTACAATGCAACAATGTAAAGTCATTGAACTCTCATCTGAAATTGCCATTCAAGCCGCAAAATTAAGTCATGAGAAAAATTTACCGATGGCTGATAGCATCATTCTTGCAACTGGCATTTTATATGATGCAGTAATATGGACACAGGATGCTGATTTTAAAAATATCTCATATGTAAAATACTTTTCTAAAAAATAATTTTGAATTAACCATTTTCTGAGCTTGAGCAACCCTCCCTTCCATGACCATACCCAGGCACAGCCAGGTTAGAAAAGCGCGTAAGCCACCCGGTCAAAGTTCCATCATTGGGGTATTTTACAATGATAGAAAATAATTGACTTTCACTTCAATAATCATATATTACTTTTTAAATACCAAATTTTAATTTTTACTGAATAACAATATTGCCGATTGTTAAACTATGATGGTGAAATCCTGAAAAATAAAATCGGACGTGGACCTCTACCATTGAATGAAGCTGTTGATATAGCCGTTCAAATATCACAAGGTCTTGCCAGAGCTCACGAAAAAGGCATCGTGCATCGGGATATCAAACCAGCAAATATTCTCATCACCAAAGATAGTGTGGTGAAGATTTTGGATTTTGGTC
>JAFGEC010000077.1 GCA_016931775.1 Candidatus Zhuqueibacterota bacterium
AATACATCGATATTCAGTACCAGTGCATTTAAAGCCACATAGACGGCAAGAGGCCATGATTCTTTAAATAACCATTTGATGAGATGAACATTAAAATTTGGCTTTATGGGGAAATGCCGGATTGAAAACCAAACAGTCAAAATAAATCCTGGCAGCGAGGCCAAAACATAAAATACGGTGATGGTTTGCAGTGAAGCGGACAACTGTACAAGTATAAATATAAACGAAATCATGAGCAGCGCATCCAATACGCGGAATAGTATCGGTTTTTGCATGGCTAATTCGGATTCAAAACCAGCCTCGAACAAAAACCGAAACGTCACCAGTTTGTGGGATACAATAATATTGAATGAGTGGATAGCAATGAGAATGACAAGCTCCCTTTCATAACCGATTAAAACGGCACAGATGATCGACAGGGCAATGGATGCAGCCGCCAGTAAAATTTTTACCATAAGACTTACCCCGAGAATTTTGTCTGCAATCTCTTTTTTGCTGGAAATTTCCCGGATGATGATGGGCTTCATACCGAAATTGGTAAAAATGGCGAAAAGATTAATGAAAACAATAGCAAATGAAAAAAGGCCGTAATTTTCCTCGCCCAGGTAACGAGCCAAGTATATGGTTATAATCAGGTTGATTACCAGCGTTAGAATCTGGCCGAAAAAGATAACACCGGTATTTTTAGCGACTCGCTGGGGCAGACTCAAGTTTAACCTCACAAAGAATGATTTTTCCTGTTTCAGCTTTCTTTAACATTTGTGTGCAAGACTGTCATGGCAATAACGGCCCAAAACAACAGGCCGAAAGAGTAATTCAAGATTGTCGGTTCCACCATGGAATGAACGAATGCAGCTATAATGCCGGCTGCCATCCCCCAGGCCAGGGAACTATCAAAACTTTTTGGAAAAAAGTAACAATTTTTATATAGCGTTCGAATAATAAAAAAGATCAATATGGAAAACAAAAGGGCGCCGATGATGCCATTTTCCACCAGTAACTCGAGGATCAGGTTGTGTGCCTTAACCAATTCAAAGTTACCTGTCATTAAAACATAATAGTTTTTTGTAAAATAATGCATGCAACCGATGCCAACGCCCAGTACGGGATGTGCTTTGAAGATTCGCCAAGCTTCAATCCATGTACCTACACGTGAAAAAACCGAAGAACTGGTATCGAAATTAACAAGGCCTTCCCAAATAACAGTAGTCGATGGATTGAGGAAAATGGCGACGGCGATTACCACTGCAAACACAAGAAACGCAATAAAGGTTTTCCAGTTTTTATAGCGCCATAACAATACGGGGAAAGCAGCAAACAGCGCAACCACACCGCCGCGGGAGGCAGTCAGAAAAAGCGCGCTGATCATCAGCAGAACGGTAATAATTAAGAATAATCGGTAAAATGCCGGTATTTTAGCTAAAACCAGCGAGATACCGATAGGAATCAGTAATACATAAAATGCAGCAATATAATTCGAGCTCGCCCATCCCAAGTGAATATCTTTGGTGATGATGGTCATGATGATGTCGCCCTTGAGCCATATATGTATAATTTGAATGATTGATAACAACGCACCCCAGACCATGAGTAAATTGATCAACAGATGAATTTGTTTCCTGATTTCTATAAATGCCAGACAAAAAACAAATAGCAACCAAGCAAAAATATGACCGCGTAAATATGCCAATCCTCGCAACACATCGACTGATTGCAGATTTGAGAGGAGACAAGAGATGATAAAAAGGAAAAAGACAAAAACCATAGGCGAAAATTTAAATTTGAATTTTTCCAGTGTTAAGAAATAGCGCAACAAAAAAATGAGTAAAATGAGCAAAAACAAAATATCATTAAAATATATATTGGGCATTTTTTTCCCGAAAGGAAGGCTTGAAAAGTTACCGCCAAGAATAGCGAACAGTACAACAGGAATACTGTAAAACGATTCTTTCTCTATGACATAAAAAAATAGAATGGCAAAGATAATAGCCGTCGCAACAATTGCGGTAATTTTCATATCAATTGCCGTCAATATGACAAGCGATATTTCAACCGGCAAAAGGTAGAAAAGATGGTTGTTATTGACATTTGCGGGAGTGAGCATGAGTTGTCTTAAGCGCCTTTCCGACGCAGAAATTTAAATTCACGCATAATTTTTCGTACTTTGTCATAATCTTCACCACCCTGCGATTCCAGATTGGCCAGGTATTCGCGTGAAAACACATAAACACCGGCGAGAATGAGACTTAACACCGCCCAGAATATGACAAAAAACGCCTTTTTGGGTTTGGATTTCCTATCGGGTATTTTGCCTTCATCAAGAATGAGCAGGGTCGGTGTGTCTTTTGCCTCCTGGATTTTCGCCTGCTCATATTGGGGCAGAATAAATTCCATCAACAATTCCTGCAGTGTGACTTCGCGAAATAACCTCGCATATTCAATCCCCAGTTCTGGGACATCGCCCAGTGAAATAAAAACCTCCTGCTGCTTGTTCTCCACAAGCTGATCGGATCTTTTGACCATATCATCATATTTATTTTTTATCGCCCGCAGTTCGGTTCTTGCACGAATGAGATCCTCATGGGATGAATCCAAATATTTGGTCATCACATCAATTTCCATTTCCTTTGCAATCACTTGTGCTTTTACTTCGGCTGCTGCGATAATAGTGGCTTCGGTCTGTTCCTCCAGGGCGATCATGCCGTATTTTTTCTGAAACGCCTTAAATTCCTCTTCCGCCTTGGTCATATCATCCAAATTTTGCTGGTAGCGTTTTTCGATAACGATTCTAGAGTTGCGGGCGTTTTCAATCTTGAGACGCGTGTTGATCTTGTCCATCTCGGCAATGATAAAATTGGTCATGTCCGCCGTGAGTTTTCTCGCCTCCAAGTCTTTTTCTTTACTGGGCAGCCAGGGCGTTTTGACCTCGGTTGTGACGGACAGACTGCCGTCTTCGTTCACATCGACAGACAAGTGATCGCGGAATTCCTTAAGGGCCAATTGCATGTTTTTGGATTTCCATCGTTTCATAAGATCGAATTTATTGATGGTGGCTTCCATAAGGCTGCGGCTGTTTAGTATAGCCAGAAAAGTGTTTGTCTCTTCGGACATGTTGGCAGAGAGAAATCCCGCCATCGGCAGGTTACTCACCAGCGAAGAAAGATTAAAACCGCCTTCGTCACTGCCTGAAAGGATAGTGGACGTACTGGTAAAGGTCCGCGGAAGCAACAAACTGATCCCCACCGCCAGTACCGAAACAAAAATAAAGTTCCAGATTAAAAGACGGCGCCATTTTATCAATACATATAAATAGTCGAGTAAATTGTTTTTCTTTTTGTCCATGTTTTGTTCCGAATTTAAGATCGTTTAACTGATTTATAAACAAGAAAAAGAGCCAGAATGGAAAACATAATCAGGGTGACGATGTCACCCATAAAAGCCGGCCAGCGTAGTCCGATTCCCTTCGGTAACTCGCTGGTTATTGCGGCATATGCCGCGATAGCTACACCCATCAGGCCTTCACCGGCAATGAGTCCGGATCCGAGTAAAATGCCGCGTTCTTTTCGGGATTGCAATTTTTCGGTATCGTTTTTGGCACTTTTTTCAATAAAGTAACGGATACAGCCGCCGATATACACCGGTGTCATGGTGGCCAGCGGCAGGTACATGCCTACGGCAAAGGGCAATGAGGGTGTGCCGAGTAATTCAACAACCGCAGCAAAAGCGGCACCGATAAGAACCAGGCCCCATGGCAGATTGGCCTGCAGCACGCCTTCGATAACGGTTTTCATCAATGTGGCCTGAGGTGCGGCCAGTTCGGGGGAGCCGAAGGTAAATGCTTTGCCGAGCAGTATGACAGCCGCGGCAATAAAAAACGCCGATGTGGTTGCACCGATCATTTCCGCGATTTGCTGTTTTCGCGGCGTGGCACCAATGATGTATCCGGCCTTTAAATCCTGCGAAATATCCCCGGCAATGGATGCCGCCACACAAACAACCGTCCCAATAGTAAGGGCGGCGGTTTTACCAAAATCGTCGGTCCAGCCAAGCAGATAAAAAATAAAGCTTGTTCCCAGTAAAGTGACGATGGTCATACCGGACGTGGGATTGGAAGATACACCCACAAGACCGACAATCCGTGATGATACAGTAACAAATAAAAATGCAAAAACTGCAATACATACGGCACCGACCAGGCGGACGATAAATCCGGACGAGATGCCCAGAACGTGAGGTGTAACGGCAATGAACAATATAACGCCAGCGACGCCCATTAAAACAAATGTCATGGGCAAGTCGTTATCCGTGCGTTTCTTAGTGGCCATGGCCAGACTGGTGCGGTGTGTGAGCTCGCCGAGACCGATTTTTAAGGAGCTGTACATGGTGGGAAGTGATTTAATAACCGTAATTATACCGGCACAGGCCACCGCGCCGGCGCCGATATAACGGATATATCGAGTCCATATTTGTGAGGCCGTCATATCGGTGATCAGTATTTCCGTTTCGGGAAACACAGGGGCATGAACATAATGACCGAAAAGATTGATAAGCGGAATCAAGGCGACCCATGACAGCAAGCCGCCGGCAACCATTATGGCCGACACACGGTAGCCCAAAATGTAACCCACACCCAACAGGGCGGGACCGCCCTCCAGGCCGATTTGCGCTTTGGAGAGAAAGGGCAATTTTAACTTGGTGTCTTCGGGCCACAGGTGTAAAAATCCGGTGAAAAATTTAAACACCGCTCCGATCCCCAAGCCCTGAAACACATATTTTGCTTTGGCACCACCTGTATCGGCCGCAATGAGAACCTGTGCGCTGGCGGTTCCTTCGGGATAAGGTAAAGTACCGTGTTCCTTGACAATGAGAAAACGGCGCAGAGGGATCATAAAGAGCACACCCAGTATACCTCCGAACATGGCAAGGAGACCGATTTGGGCAAGCGAAGGGTTGAATCCCCATAGGAACAAGGCCGGAATGGTAAAAATAATTCCGGAAGCCAGCGAAGAACTGGCAGAACCCGTTGTCTGGGAAATATTATGCTCGAGGATGGTAGATCTACCCAGTAACGGCGAAAAAAGCTTAAAAAAGGCAACGGACACCACTGCCAGCGGGATAGCCGTACTGATGGTCAGGCCGACACGCAATCCAAGATATGCATTAGCAGAACCAAAAATAATGCCGAAGAATATGCCCGCAATGACGGATTTAAGGGTAAAATCTTTAAGATCAAATTCCGGTGGTATATAAGGTTTAAGTTCTGACATTTTTCTCCTTCAATGAATAAAGTAACAAATTAAGAAATATAATGAGATTAATCAAGGTTTTTGGTTGAGGGGTACCCCAAATTTTAATTGCATTTTGTTCAAGGAAAGACTATATTTAATGTTTAAAATTCAATTTATTATGAAAATCACCGAACGTTTAACAGAAATTAGATCCCGGATTGAATCCGCATGTAATCGGGTCGGGCGCAATCCAAAAGCTGTAAAGATCGTCGCTGTAAGCAAGACGGTGAGTGCGGAAAAGATTCGTCAAGCAGTCGATGCCGGTATCGAGATTATCGGTGAAAATAAGGTCCAGGAAGCACGGCAAAAGTTTTTTTCGTGTATGGATCTGAACGTGGCGTGGCATTTTATCGGTCACCTGCAGACCAACAAGGTTAAGCACGCTCTTGAGTTCGCCGATGTCATTGAATCGGTGGATTCATACCATCTGGCTGAGGCGATCGATCGTCGAGCGGGCATGTCGGACAGAGAAAATGTTGATGTTTTTGTGCAGGTCAATACGTCGGGTGAACAGAGTAAATTTGGCATCGAACCCGGTGAAGCAAGAGCATTAATCAGGCAAATAAATGATTTGCCACATGTTACCGTAACCGGATTGATGACCATCGGCCTCTTTACGGCCGATGCCGAACAGACCCGCCCATGTTTTAGATTGTTGAAAGAACTGCTTGAAAAGATCAATCAAGAACGGATTTGTTCAAACCAGCTAGAGCATTTATCCATGGGTATGACGAATGATTTTCAGGTTGCCGTTGAGGAGGGAGCGACGCTTGTAAGAATTGGTCGAGCGTTGTTTGGAGAGCGGCAGTAAAAATACAAGGATTATTAAACTCTCACCAAAAATAAACGGAGAGTATCGTGAAACTTACACCATTAGATATACGCAAACAGGAATTTAAACGTGTCGTTATGCGGGGATTCGATCCCGAGGAAGTGGAAGCATTTTTAACCATGATCGCTGATGAGTTTGAATTGTTAATCAGGGAAAAAAACCAGCTCAACGACGAATTAATAAAATTGCGTACTCAGTTACACGATTATCAAAAAGTTGAGCATACACTGCGCGATACTCTCGTGAAAGCGCAAAGTAACATCGACGAATCGCGGGTCAGTTCACGGCGCGAGGCCGAATTGATAATCCATGAAGCAGAACTTGAAGCGGAAAATATTATCCGGGACGCGCGTGATGAATTGTTAAATATACGACAGGAAATCAGCCTGGTTAAGGCGCAGAAAATATCTTTTGTTTCCCGATTGCGTCATATTCTGGATTCACAGTTAGAATTGATCGAGGTTCTCCAATCGGATGATTTTTCTGTGGAGAAAGTGGAAAAATATTCAGGATATGGAAAAGCCGGTGATCTTTCAAAACCGCAGGTAAAAAGGCCGGCCGACGTGCAAAAGGATTTTGGTTCTCAAGAATCAGCTCATGAACCCCGAATTATTCGGGGTGATAAAAGATTCGGCGAGCCTGTGAAACCGGCAGAGGCAGACAAAGAGCCGAAAACAACGGATGAAAAAAATGAGGGGAAAGATCGGATTTCCGATCAGTTCATTCTGTAAAATCCACCAAGGGATGGATTTGTTATAAATGGTGAGGAGCTTCAATGAAAAAACTGTTAGTCATTTCTATCTTGATATATTTCGCTTCTGATTGCTGCCAGAGCCAGGTTTTGAGTCATGAAGAGATTCGGGAGAATCAAACTGTAAAACTGGTTTTACACAGCGGAGATAAGGTATCCGGTAAAGTCGTAAAGGTAACAGCCGATGAACTCATTATCGTAGATGCTGAAGGACAAGCATGGCGTGCAAAAAAAAATGCGATTAAGTCAATTACGGCGATCAATTCTTCGCTCCCTTCAAGTCAGATATCTACCGAGAACTCAAAAATTCGCAATCCCAGAAAAGTGTGGATTTATTCGGTGAGCGGAGGTTTACTGTCTTTAGGCACCGGATTTTTCGCATCCAGCATGCTTTCCAGAGGTTTAGATGAGGATATACGTGATCCTGTTATTTATGGCGGCACGGCTTTGACCACCTTGACGGGCAGTTTTGTGTTTGCCCGGTTAGGGGCGCGTAGCAGTCGTGTGAAAAAGCAGAAAGAGGGATTTTCAGAAGAACTTTCTAAAGAACAACAAAAGCAAACACAGTTGAAAGAAGAAATTGATAAACTAAAACAGGAACGGGAGCGGCAGGAAGCAGAAAAAAAAGATTTATTGAGAAAAATTAATGAACCGAATAATTAGGTACAGGTGTGGTTTTACTGCCGGATAAAATAGAGCAAGCTTTATCATATATAAGAAAATATAATAAAAATCTGTATGATTGGGGAATCATTTTAGGAACAGGACTGGGGGCAATTGCGGATGCTTGTAAAAGTGAAGTCAAATTGGCGTGCAATCGTATCCCCCATTTTCCAGAATCAAATGTCGCTTTTCATAAGCCAAATTGGGTGATGGGCACGCTGTCAGGGAAAAAAGTTGTGGTTTTACAGGGGCGGTTTCATTATTACGAAGGACACAGTATGCAGGATCTTACATTACCTGTCCGGGTAATGTATGGGCTTGGTGTGAAAAAACTCATTATTACAAGTATGGCTGGCAGTATACGAGAGGATATTACCGAGGGTTTCATTGCTATTGTTAAGGATCACATTAATTTTATGGGTAATAATCCTCTGATCGGTCCGTATGATCCTGTCCTCGGTGAGCGGTTTCCGGACATGACGGAACCTTATGATCGAGAATTTGTTGATATTATGAGCCGTAGCAAAAATGTAAAAACCGGACTTGTACAGGCCGTTTATTTGGCAATCCAGGGACCTTCGCTGCCGACTTTGGCGGAAATCAATATGTATCGGAAATTTGGCGGTGATATCATCGGGATGTCTGTGGTTCCAGAGGTTCTTGTTGCCCGTCAGTTGGGAATGCGGGTATGTGCTCTTTCAATGATTTCGGATCGCTCAACACCGGTTTCCATTGCTCGGGTATCACAAAAAAGCATTCGTCCCGTCATCGAAAAAATTGTACCGGATGTTAAAAGACTTGTCGGTTTAATTTTGGAAAACATTGAATAAAGGAAATGTTTGTGTCGCGAATCGGAATAATTGGTGGTACGGGATTATACCACATCGAGGGAATTAAAATATTGGAGAAAAAGCGAATATCTACACCGTTCGGCGAACCGTCCGATGTGTTTTTATTTGGCGAACTGGATGGTCGGCAAATTGTTTTTTTACCCCGTCACGGTAAGAACCATCACCTTTTACCCTCGGAAGTCAATAACCGGGCTAATATCTGGGCCATGAAATCGCAAGACGTCAATTGGATCATTTCTGTTTCTGCAGTGGGCTCCTTAAAGTCGGAATATAAACCGATGGACATGGTTGTGGTCGATCAGTTTTTCGATCGAACAAAACAATGGGAAAATCAGACTTTTTTTGGTAAGGGTATTATCGCCCATATTTCTTTTGCACAACCGTTATGTATTTTCTTGAGGCAAGTGATTTTTAATGCAGGAGAGTCCATAGGCGCGACAATTCATTGGGGCGGCACCTATTTGAACATGGAAGGTCCGGCCTTTTCCACATTAGCTGAATCCCAAACCTATCGATCATGGGGCATGGATGTTATAGGCATGACCCAGTTGCGGGAGGCTAAATTGGCTCGAGAGGCGGAAATATGCTACGCCACTCTGGCTATGGTGACGGACTATGATTGTTGGTATGAAGCCGAAACGGGAGAAACGGTTTCCGTCGATATGATTATTGAAAATATGAATAAAAATGTCAATATGGCAAGAGAGCTAATAAAAACGGCTATTTTACACATTCCTATTGAAGAGGACTGTGCCTGTCGTCATTCGCTAGAAACCGCGATTCTAACTGATAAGAAAAAATGGCCGGTTGAGACAGTGGAGATACTTGCTCCGATACTAAAAAAATATCTGTAAAAAAAAGTAAAAACAGACTAAATAAAATAAATATTATTGAATTAAATAAAAAAATGTTGTATCTTTACTACTTATTAAATTGTGATTCGGGAGGTTGAAATGGACAAGGTGCAACTTGAAAAATACAAACAGCTCATTCTAAAAAAACGTGAAGAGTTGCTTAAAGAGTTGGATTACCTCAAAGACAGTGGTTTAAACAGTTCGGTAAAGGATGTATCCGGGGAACACTCGGCCTATGCCTTTCATATGGCTGACCAGGGTACGGATACCATGGAACGGGAGCAGCAGTATATGTTTGCCTCTCGAGAGGGCAATTATTTGTATCATTTAAATATGGCTCTGGAACGAATTGAAAAGGGTGATTTCGGTGTTTGTGTGAGTTGCGGTAAAGATATCAATCCCGAGCGTTTGGAAGCCGTCCCTCATGCCCGCCTCTGTATAAAATGTAAATCGCGTGAAGAAATAACCAAAAGATAACAATTGGGATATTTTATGAGAAATTACCGCATTCTTTGGATTCCGTGCGTGGTGATAGTTCTGGATCAAATTTCAAAGCACATTATAAAATATTCAATGAAATTATATGATTCTTTTAATGTCATGGGTGATTTTTTCCGCATTACATATGTTGAAAATTCCGGTATGGCTTTTGGAATAAAATTTGGGCATTCCTATTTTTTTACTGTATTTGCGATTATAGCCAGTGTTGCTATTTTGGTTTATTTGTTTAAAATGAAAAAAGAGTTTTATTGGGCCAGACTTGCAATGGCACTTATTTTTGGCGGTGCGATCGGGAACCTGGTCGATAGAATAATACGTGGATCGGTGGTTGATTTTTTGGATTTTGAATTTTTTAATATTGATATCCCTTCTTTTGAATTTTTCTTTGTCAGATTTCCCGGATACAGCATGGATCGGTGGCCGGTTTTTAATGTGGCCGACGTGGCGGTTACTTTGGGTATGTTCATTCTTATCGTTTTTGTCGCACTTGAAAAGGAAAGTAATTTACTGGAATCTGACGATACTGAGGTTGAAATGGTGCGTTAGTTTTTGAAAATGTCAAAAAAGTGTATTTTCCAATCCAATCGGTTTTTTCTATCAGTATTTTAAATAGTTATCAATGGCAAGTCGAATAACCAGCACATTTATACATATTTTAGCTGTTTTACTGTGTGTGTTTTGTTTACCCGGCACAGCTGTTTTTTTTATTCACAGTTTTGTTGCGGTTTTTTTGACGGTTAATACATGGTTCCCTTTTATCGGTGGCTTTTGTATTGGATCGATCTTGTATTTTACACTGTTAAAACGATTCTCCGCATTTATAACTTTTGAGCATGAACTCAACCATGCCATAATGGCTCTCCTTTTTTTTCGTAAAATTAAAAAGTTTGTAGTAACCAAGCGTCGAGGTGGTTTTGTTGAACATGAAGGCCGTTACGGCGGCGTCTTTGGCGACCTACTCATTGGTCTGGCACCTTATTATTTGCCCTCATTAGCCCTTTTTATAGCATTGTTACGTCCGCTGATACCTGTAGTATGGCACCTACCATGGGATGCATGTATTGGGATTATTCTCGGTCATCATACTTTTAATACAATAGACGAGATTACCCGAAACTGGACGCGTCAATCGGTTCGAGTCGGGCGTTCCCGATCATATACAAAAACGGATATTGGACAAGTGGGTTATATTTTATCATTTTTAATGATTTCCGTATTGACACTTTTGCTGCATGGTATTATCTTTGTCTCAATATCATCAGGATATTTCGGTATTCGGGATGGTCTTTTGTCCATAGTGCAAAGGGGTATGAATGTCTATTGGCCGATGCTGACTTTTGTATTTGATAAAATTCAGGACTTTTTTTTTAATGATTTTTTTAACATAATTTGAATGATTGTGAGGTCGAGTTGCTCAATGTTTTTAAAGCGGATGCAGCTCTTGCCGACATCCAGACCGTAAAAGGCGGCCCTGTGTTCATCGAGCACATCTGTATCCATCAGGTAAAATGCCATATAGTGTTTTTGTGAAGCAATGGCACAAAATTTGATGCCATTTAGTTCAAATGTCGGCATCCCATAAGCCCTTGTTAAATTAATATTTGGGACAGTGTCTAAAATCAGTTTCAACAGTTTCTCCAGGGCTGTGCGACGTTCAACGGGCAGGTCATCAAAATATTGTTTTATCTCAGAATTCATATTTTACTATCCACCGGAGAATTTGGATTTGTAACCCAAATCAGCCAATAACTGTGCGATTTTTTGCCTGTGGTCACCCTGGATTTCAATCGTGCCATGTTTTGCCGTACCTCCGGTGCCTAATTGCTGTTTCAGTTTTTTCGCGATATCTTTCAAGTGGTCTGGATTGACGGCAAATCCCAATATCACAGTAACGCATTTACCTTTACGTCCTTTTTTATCAAGGGAGATTTTTAAAATACCGGGTTTAGGGGGCATTGGATGGGACGGCGAACAAGAACAATCTATTTTCCCGCACCGGGGACATCTTTTAATGTCGGGATCGGTTGAATATACTCGACGGACATTGATTTCCATTTTAAAATTTTCCCTGTTTTTCATTTTTAATATAGACATTTTTGTCAGTATCGCAAGAAGTTTGTTGGAAAGCTAATGTAAAACTCTTATATTAAAGGTTGGAATATGAACTTTCGGAGGTTGGCATGAAATTTTTCACACATTTTATTGTGTTTTTTTATTTTTTTCCGTTTTTGTTTTTGCAGGAGGTGCTGTGAGTCCGGAGACCGTTTCAAAAACACAGGCTGCTCTTGTTGATCAATACGGCATTGAACAGCTGGATCGTATCACCAAGGGAGTGCAACAAGTCGCAAATTATTGGCGTGAGAGTGATGGTAAGGCCTCGGATTTTGAAAAATTTTGTCTGACATATTATATTGCGTCACCGCAAAAGTTGCAAGAGACTTTTGAGCGTTTTGAGTCCAATTTAGAAAGCATTTACGGACACAATCACGAAATCGGCCGTGAATTATCCAAACCTATTCAGCTTGATACAGGCGAAATTCTACCGGTAGATTATCTTTTTGCCGAATATGATCCGTTTGCCCACATCAATGAGGATTTATTTGCAAAGAAAATTGCCTTTACCGCACTTTTAAATTATCCAATATATAGTCTGCAAGAAAAACTGTCGCTCGGTAAAGGCTGGAACAGATTACAATGGGCATATACCAGGCTTGCAGAGGGATTCTCAACCAGAATTCCGGCGGATATAAACATGATGCTTACATCTGCTTATGTTAAAGCCGACGATTATATTTCAAATTATAATATCTTTATGCATCAAATTTTAGACGATGACGGCGATCGGTTGTTTCCTGAAGGATTGCGGCTTATCACGCATTGGGGTTTGAGGGATGAATTGAAATCCCATTATGCCAATCCGGATGGTTATAAGCGGCAAAAGATGATTCAAACCGTAATGAAGAGAATCATTCGCCAAGAAATACCTCAGGCAGTGATCAATAATGATAAATTGGATTGGGCACCTGTCAAAAATATCGTTTACCGGGAAGGTAAATCGATCGAATTTACACCCGAACCGGACACGCGGTATGCCCATTTATTAAATATTAAAACGGCAGAACAGAAAGCCGACCCTTATTATCCCGGCCTGGCATCAAAAGTTGAGCGCCGCTTCGACAGGGATCGTGAAATACCCCAACAAGAATTTGAAGAACTCGTTATTTCTTTACTCACCGCACCGGTCGGACGAAAAGTCGCCCGCCTCATTGAAAATCGGCTCGGACGTAAATTGGAGCCTTTTGATATTTGGTATAACGGATTTAAACCGCGGGGACAATATGACGAAGTCCAACTGGATAAAATCGTTTCGGAGAAATATCCGACTGTCGGATCCTTTGATAACGATCTGGTGAATATCCTGGCCAAATTGGGATTTGACAGCCAGACTGCTGATTTTCTCGCACAAAAAATCGATGTGGATCCTTCCAGGGGCGCAGGCCATGCCATGGGAGCCGAGCGCCGTGAGGATAACGCTCATTTGCGCACACGGGTACCGAAAGGAGGAATGAAGTATAAAGGATTTAATATTGCGATTCACGAGTTGGGGCATAATGTAGAGCAAGTTTTTTCACTCAATCGAATTGATCACGTAACCCTTCAGGGCGTCCCCAATACCGCCTTTACCGAGGCGTTCGCGTTCGTTTTTCAGTCACGTGATATGGATATTCTTGGATTGGCACAGGATGATCCTCTGCAAGAGCATTTACAGGCATTGGATATCTACTGGTCGACCTGTGAAATTGCGGCAGTAGGGCTGGTTGATCTCAAAGTGTGGCAATGGATGTACGATAATCCGAATGCAACAGCTGCAGAACTTAAACAAGCTGTCATCTCCATTTCAAAAGAGATCTGGAATTTATATTATGCACCCGTGCTGGGCATAAAGGATTCTATCATTTTAGGTATTTATTCGCATATGATCGATTCGGGATTGTATTTACCCGACTATTCGCTTGGGTATATCATTATGTTCCAGATTGAAAAATATTTACTGGGGAAAAACCTTGCCTCGGAAATGGAACGTATGTGCGTTGTCGGAGCCGTGACACCAGAGGCCTGGATGCAACAGGCGGTTGGAAGTGCCATTTCGGCGCAACCATTACTGGATGCCGTACAAATCGCCGTCGAAAAAGTGAAATGATCCTGGAACGGATTAACCGGAGGCGAGGCCAATTTGAGATATTTTGTGTTTTTTTTCATTACGTTCTTTACATCATTTGCGATTGCAGAAAGAATTTTTTTCTCTTCCCAGGATCTGTTCCTGCAAAATGCCGTTGTAAAAGGGATCGATGGCCGGTGGTCAATTCTTCAGGATAATGATCAATGGACTCCATTAACTTTCCCTTCCTATCTAGACAAACTAGGCGAGTTTAAATTACGGTGTGAATTTCAAATTGATTCGAGTATCGCCTTTGAGAAAATCGCACTCAGGTTTAATGCTGTTGATGGTAAATGTTTTGTGTATTTAAATGGAAAAATTCTCGGCGGACATATGCATGGACCTATTCCGTTTTTTTTAAATATTCCAAATGAAAGTATTCATAAAAAATCGGTGAACGAGTTGATAATCGAGCTAGATACTCGGACTAATTTCCGTCAATCAATCCCTTCCAGAGCACAAGTTTTTGGCCTGCCGCCTATTGGCGGTGGTATTTTTCAAAATGTTGAAGTCATTTATGGCAAGGCAGCGTTTCTCGATTCCATTTTGATCGAGTCGAGTAAAAATGAAGCAGCCTATCAGTGCTCATTTTACAGGAACAGCCGTCTTTTCTCATCCCAACCGGACCGGTATACAATTCAGATTTTTGAGGATCAAAATGGAAATTCGGTTTGGCAAAAAAGTGTACAATTTCTTGAACAGACAAATACGATATTCATCGAAAAATCATTACTGCGACCTTGGGGAAAAGGTGACCGACAACGATATAGAATGGGTGTGACAAGAAATAAAACCGAGACAATTACATGCAAATTCGGGTTTTCACGTTTTTTTGAAAAATCGGAGACCGGAGACGAAAAACATTCAATATCCCAAATGAAAATGATTGAATGGGTATATGATAAAGATATTCGCCGATTGCCTGAAAATGAGCTAAAAGAAATTATCTCGTCTGATATTTTGGCAATAAAAAGGCTGGGTGCGGATGCGGTTCGAGTTCTGGCGGGTCTCCCTCCGGAATATTTTCTTGACAAATGTGATAGTCTGGGATTGGAAGTTCTATTGGAGCTTCCACTGTTACAGACGCCGCCGCTAATTTTGGATGATCAATTTTTTCAACAATGCAGCACAGTTCTGAGAGAAATGGTGAATTTTGCAGGTAAACATCCGAGCGTTATCGCGTGGGGATTGGGAAACGGTTATGATTTGGAGCATAAACAAACTCAAAAATTTATTCAGCGAATGACAGATTTTGTGCGGAGTTTGGATGACCGGCCTGTTTATATTGGTGTGAGTCATCAAAAAATTGCAGATCCGTCGGCAGTGGATTTTATCATTGTGGATGTACATGTTTGGAAAAATAACAAGCTGTATCGAGCTCAGAAGCACAGGAAAACGATCTGTCGGGTGGTTTCTTTAATTCCCCTTGTGGGCCACACGGTGCAGGAGGCAGAGCGCGAACAGGCATTTTCAACAAGTATGGATATCAAGCGTGTTCTGGATGACTATCAGACCGGTGTTTGTATCGGTCCTTTACGGGACTGGCGTGGTGATATGCCGAATTTGATTTGGGGACCCCGGAAACAACCGTTTTACTTTTATGCCGGACTTTTGGATCGCGATGGGAATCCACGGCCGGTATTTAATATCATTCAATCAAATTTTTTAAAACGGGAATCAAATATTATTCTCCCCCTTGATGGTTCGCATGAAACAAGATATGTGTTTCAGGTAATGGGCTTTATTGTATTACTTGTTTTTCTGATTATTTTTAAAAGTGACAGACGTCTTCGAAAGTACCTAAATAGAATTTTTCTTCATCCTCATGGCTTTTACACTGATTTATGTGAAAACCGTCGTGTTATTCCTTCTCTCACTTTCATCGTCGGTTCAACGGCGTTTTTAACCTGCGGAATTGTTGCAACAAGTTTTTTTTATTTTTTACGAACAAATTTAGTTTTTGACACACTATTGAACTGGATGGTTCTTGAGCCGTGGATAAAACTCAAATTAATTTGGTTTATTTGGCATCCTGTCATTTTTGTATTTGTTTTAACGATTTTATTCTTTACTTTTACCATTTTGAATAGTGCATTTATAAAAGTCATTGTTTATTTTCAAAATCGTTATTTACGTTGGTGGCAAATCATTACACTGTTTTTATGGATCCCGGCAAATTTTTTATTTTTTTTACCTGTATCGATTATTTTTTATCGCATACTCGGTTTTGTTGAGTATAGGACGGTTTTAGCAGTTTTAGTCGGACTGTTTTTCTTATGGTTTGTAGTCAGATTTTATCGAGGAATCAAGGTGGTGTTACAACTTTCTCGGATGAGAGCGATTTTGTATTTATGTGGTTTTTTGCTAACAGGTTTTTTACTTTTGGTTTTACTAGAATACTCGAGGGCATTTTCCGCATATGCTCCCTATTATTTAGCCCTGTTATATAATTAGGCAGACAAAATATGCGCAGCTAAAAAATTTATTGATTTTTGCCTGTTTGGATAGTATCTTGACTGGTATTTATTAAATTGTAGATGAAATTATCATTAGTAGAGTAGGCAACCGGTGTTTTTTTCTGAATTAAATATAGTTGGATTCAAGTCTTTTGCCAAAAAAACCAATATTGTTTTCCATGACGGTATAACAGCCATCGTTGGCCCCAATGGATGTGGCAAAAGTAATATTATGGATTCTATTCGCTGGGTAATGGGTGAACAGAAGAGCGGCATGTTGCGAAGTGATAAAATGGAAAACGTCATTTTCAATGGTTCCGCCAGTGCAAAGCCAGTTGGCATGGCCGAGGTTTCTTTAAGAATACAAAACTTTAATAATATTCTCCCTATTGAATACACCGAAGTGATGGTTGCCCGGCGGCTTTTTCGGTCAGGAGAGAGTCAATATCTGATAAACGGCAATCAGTGCCGCCTCAAGGAAATTATGGATTTGTTCATGGATACCGGTATCGGATCACATGCCTACTCTATCATCGAGTTGCCGCAGGTTGAACGAATCCTTAACGGTAAACCTGAAGAGAGGCGAAAAATATTTGAAGAAGCCGCTGGGATTACAAAATATAAGCTCCGTAGAAAAGCAACGTTTAGAAAGCTGGATGCGACGGAAAAGGACCTTGTTCGAGTCGAAGATATTATGTCCGAGGTTGAAAAGTCCGTACGTTCATTACGGCGCCAGGTTACCAGGGCCCAGAGATACCAAGAGATATCCACAGAGTTAAAGGATCTTGAAATAAATTTGGCAACGCATGTATATTCGACAATTATTCAGGAATTGGAGCCCCTGGAGACAAAATTAAATTTTGCCGTGGATGATCGGGAATCATTTACCGCTGAGTTGGCGACCAAGGAAGCGGAATTTGAAAGATCGCGGGAAAAGCTATTAACACTGGAGAAATCCCTATCTGCCGAGCAACAACACTTTAATGAATTGAGCAGGGAAATACAAAAATTTGAAGAGCGTATTCTCGTCAATAGCGAAAGAATGCGAAGTCTGGAAGAATCCCGTGTACGCTATGCGAAAGAAAAAGAGGCCTTGATCGAGCGCGTTGCAGTGTTAAAAAAAGAATATCAGCGAGCTTCAGAAAAACTGCAGGTCGTTGAAAGCGATCTAGCTCAAAAACGAATTGAATATGAAAAGGTCTTTGAGGCGCATGAGCGCCTGCGTTCGGAATTTGAAACGAAAAGAACGCGTGCAAAACAGAGCGAGGTGGAGGTTGTAAGGATAACCGAAGAACTGTCCCGGAAGCAGAATGAGGGTACTCGTCTTCGGGCGACTGAAGAAAATCTGAGCAATCGAATAAAGCAGTTGGACGATGAGAGTTCTAAAGATACGGAACGTATTCGTACTTTGGTTGATAAAATTTCTGAATTTACCGGCAAAGAGCAGGAGTTACTTGCGGATCTTGAACGTAAAAGGAAAAAATACACTGAGCGTTCACATGAAGCCGAAGAGGCCCGGCGTTCGTTATCCGGTTTGCAAAAATCAGAAATTGAAGATAATAATAGAATAGAGGTGTTGGAGCATCAGGCAGAATTGGTAAAACGACTGCTTGAGAATTATGAAGATTATCCTTCCGGTGTACGCCATCTGGCTACGCTTGAAAGTGACAGTTTTTCTGCTATCGGTGCCGTTGCTAATCTTTTTCATGCAGATCAAGAACATCGAACGGCTATTGCGACAGCGCTTGGTGAAGCTGCAACCTATCTTGTTGTGAATGAAGCAGCGGATGCTTTTACAGGAATTGGGTTGCTCAAGCAGGATAAAAAAGGCGTTGTCTCCTTTTTACCCCTGGAGCGAATTAAACCGGTTGGCCTAATTCGTCCGGACATCGAAGATTTAGGTGTCATTGGGTGGGCGAACGAAATAATTCAGTGCGAAAATCAATACAAACCTGTTATGGACATTTTATTAGGTTCTTTCCTGGTGGTTCAGGATATTGAAACAGCAAATCGAATATGGAATTCTACAAAATCATTCCCCATTCATATCGTTACGCTTGCCGGAGAAGTTCTTGGATATTGGGGCATTATACGAGGGGGGAGTAAAAGTCGAAAGCAGGCGGATTTTGTCGGGCGCCATGCGCAATTAAAAGAGTTGGAAAAGGAAATTGAAAAAATTAAAGCAGGTGTTGACCTGCGGCGGAAAACAATGGGACAACGGGATCAGCAGGCACAAAGTGCACGGACCGATGCCGAATCGCTCGAAAAGGAAATAAAAAATCTTGAAAACATTTTGAACGTACATCGTATTGAGCTTGGGCGGTTAACCTTTGAGGAACAAACACTGAAAGAAAGCGCTCAGCGCCGTGAAGAGGAACGGCAGAGGATAATCGGTGAGGTAAGCCAGCTGGGTAAGAATCTTGAATCGCAATCCTTTGACACCGACGATCTGCAAAAAAGACGTCAGGTGATTGTACAGGAAATCGAGCAATTGACGCAAGATCTTGCTGACCTTGAGAAAAGGCTAAATGAATCGACTTTACGCGTACAGGAGTATCAGGTCAGCTTTGCAAAAGGTCAAAGTGATTTTGATGCACTCAAGAGGGAATGCGAAGCGATAAACACACAACAGCAAGAGGCTGAATCCATGCTCGAGTCACGGGAAATTGAGACCGTTCGAGCGGTTGATGAAATACGTGAACTTGAATCAGTCAATCAAACTTACAGCGAGCAGAAAGCAACACAAAAGATTAAAGTCGATGAAATACAGAAACGCCTTGACAAGCTTCGTGATGAGCAGTATGAAGCAAATGTCAAAGCCGATGAGCAGGAAAAAATTATTAGACAGTACCGCGGTAAAAGTCATGATTTAGGAGAAGCGGTACATAAAATAGAATTGCGGGTATCGGAATTAAAGCTAAAGAAGGAAAATCTCAAGGCCAGAATTCTGGAGGAATTTGAATACACCTTAAAACGGGAGCCTGTGCAGGCGGATTTTGAAATTGATGATTACAAAGATAAAATCGAAAAATCACGGAACAGGTTAAAAGATATTGGACCCGTCAATTTGCTGGCCTTGAAAGAATATGAACAAGAAAAGGAACGTCTCGATTTTTTGCAGACCCAGCGTGATGATCTAATAAAAGCACGGCAAAATTTGGTGGAAACCATCGATATCATTAATAAAACGGCCAGAGAAAAATTTTTGGAAACGTTTGAACAGGTACAAAAGAATTTTGCGGAAGTATTTAAAACCTTTTTTGACGGAGGTCGGGCCAGTCTGGTCATTCAGGAGGGATCGGATCCTTTAGAGGCGGATATCGACATTTATGCGACGCCCGGTGGGAAAAGGTTGTCATCCATTCAATTGTTGTCCGGTGGAGAGAAATCCTTAACGGCAATTTCCATGTTATTTGCCATATATCTTGTTAAACCTAGCCCCTTTTGCATATTTGATGAGGTCGATGCACCACTTGATGACCGAAATGTGGAAAGATTTACCCGTGCGCTGAAAGAGTATGCAAAAAATACACAATTTATTGTGGTGACGCATAACAAATTGACCATGCGGGCGGCAGATCAGTTGTACGGGATCACCATGGAAGAAGAAGGTATTTCCAAGGTTGTCTCTGTAAAATTTGATAAAGCCGTTGAATACCTGGAAACAAAATAGCCGGTTGAATTTATAATCGTGAGGAGTACAGATATGTATTATCGAATTGTTATTTTATTCATTTTTTGTGTTTTGATTTTAAATTCGGGCTCTATTGCACAACAAGCTGAGGAACAGGACACTCCTTTTCGTTTTTCACTTGATTTTACCCAATTTCGTTATTCTGATACTCTAACCTATTTAGAATTTTCTGCGGCCTTGTACCGGGATATCCTTAAATATATACCCGATGGCGAACGTTTTGTTGGAGAGTTTATTGTTACCTCCCGTATCTTACAAAACGATGTGGTTATCGACAGCTTGAAATGGCGAAACATCAATCATGTCGACAGTCTTGCTGAGGTCTCCGGGTATCAGAGGGTGTATTGCCAAAATAATTTTCTCGTCCGTCCCGGAGAACACAAATTTTATATACAGGTTAGCGATCCCAATTCATCAAAGAAGGCAGAAGCGACGGTGCCGATGACGATACAAAAGTTTGATACTGAAAAACTCACTTTGAGCGATGTACAGTTTTCCAGTATGATCAGAAAAGATTCGACAACCTCATTGTATACTAAAAACGGTTTTAGGATTACTCCCAATCCTTCCGCATTATATGGAATCGGTTTACCGATTTTATACAGTTATTTTGAAATTTATAATTTTGCCCAAGTATCAACCGATTCGGGGATGAATTACAAGGTCGCATACAGTATATTCAATGCGGATGGTGATAAAGTAAAATCCATGCCTGTCAAAGTTCGGAAAAAACCGGGAAATTCGGCTGTGGAGGTGAATGGAATCAATGTGGTCACCCTCGTCTCCGGTCCGTATATTTTATTGGTGGAAGTCAAAGATATGGAATCCGGACAAATTGCATCAAAACAAAAAAAGTTTTTTGTGTACAGAGAGGATGATTATAAAGAAGGCGGAGCCGTATTTGCCAAAAAAGAAGTCGTTGACGGTAAAGGAAGCGCGGGACTGGATCAAGACCGGTATTTGACGATGAGTGAAAAGGAACTGGATGAGGAATTTGATTGGACGCAATATCTTACAACCAGCAAAGAGAGAAAAACGTACAACAAGTTAAACTTGGAAGGCAAAAGAAATTATTTGCTGGAATTTTGGGCTGAGAAGGATCCCACGATCGGTACCCCCGAAAATGAATTCAAACGTGATTATTTGGAGCGTGTGCAAATATCAAATACTCGATTCCGGGGCGCTTTTCGTGAGGGCTGGAAGACGGATCGAGGGCGTATAATGCTCCTTTACGGGCGCCCGGATGAAATTGAAAGATTTCCTTACAGCAATGAAAGTAAAGGATATGAAATTTGGCATTATTTTTCCATTCAGGGTGGTGTTGTATTCATTTTTGTGGATCGGCGGAATATGGGCGATTTCGAGTTAGTGCATTCGACAGCAAGAGGAGAACTCTACGATCAGGAATGGACGCGATGGATCGATCCGAATCAATAAGCAAGGAGTTTTTATATGAGATCGGTTGTCTGTTTTATTCTCGGAGGCGGGCGGGGGACGCGGCTCTATCCCCTTACCAAATTGCGTGCCAAGCCGGCTGTTCCCCTTGCAGGCCGTTACCGGTTGATTGATATTCCCGTCAGTAATTCGATCAATTCCGGCATCCAAAAGATCTATGTTTTAACACAATTTAATTCAGCATCTCTAAATCGTCATATTATTAAAACATACCCGTTCTCCCATCTTACTGAAGGCTTTGTCGAGGTCCTGGCTGCTCAGCAGACACCAGAGAGTGCAAACTGGTTTCAAGGCACTGCAGATGCCGTAAGGCAATATCTGAATATTATAAAGTCTTCAAAGGCCGATGAATGTCTCATCCTGTCCGGCGATCACATGTACAATATGGACTATCGGCCTTTTATTCAGCATCATCGTAATACAGAAGCGGACCTTACCATTGCCGTCGTACCGGTTTTTGAATCCGGAGCATCGGAATTCGGATTGCTGAAAATCAATCAAAGCGGTGAGGTAACGGAATTTCGTGAAAAACCGAAAGGTGATCATTTAAAGGCAATGCAGGTGGATACAACTATCCTCGGGCTCGATAAAAAAACTGCTCTCAAAAAACCATACATTGCATCGATGGGCATTTATGTTTTTAAAAAAGACGTCTTGGTTGATTTGTTGAATCGTGACATAAACCAAATCGATTTCGGTAAGGAAATTATCCCGAAAGCAATTCAGAATATGCATGTCCATGCATATCTGTTTGATGGATTTTGGGAGGATATCGGTACGATTGAAGCTTTTTATCGTTCTAATTTACAGTTGGTAAAACACCCGAATCCGCCGCTTCGACTTTTTGATCCAAGCGCCCGCATTTTTACACGGCCCCGGTTTTTGCCACCAAGTAGAATTATCAACTCTTCAATTCGTAATTCACTTGTATGTGAAGGATGCTTGGTTGAAAAAGCAAAAATTCTAAATTCTATTGTGGGTATCCGGTCTAAAATCGGCAGGAATGTGGATATTCAAAATACGTTACTGATGGGATGTGATTTTTATCAATCGCCGGAAGAACAAAATAATGATATCATGCAAGGACGTCCGCCGGTTGGAATTGGCGAAAATACCATTATTCACAAGGCGATTGTCGATAAAAACGCCCATATAGGCAAAAACGTCAAAATATTGAATGAAAAAGGCGTTAAAGAAGTTATGAATGAAAAGAACGGATACTGGATCCGGGACGGTATCGTGGTCATCATTAAAG
>JAFGEC010000078.1 GCA_016931775.1 Candidatus Zhuqueibacterota bacterium
ATAAATGACATCGGTGGGGGCCGTGGAGCTGAAGCTTCAGCAAAAATAGCGGATGATCTCATTGCCGCTTATGAACAGATGATCGACCGTGCCCATGCAGAAGATATCCGTGTATACGGAGCGACGCTTCTTCCCTTCGGTGGTTCGTTTTACGATTCACCGGATCATGAAAAAGCACGTACGATGGTCAATGAATGGATTCGGAACAGTGGCCGTTTCGATGCTGTCATCGATCTGGAAACGGCTTTGCGCGATCCTGAGAATCCGTTGTGCCTGTTGCCGGCAGCCGACACGGGGGATCACCTTCATCCCAACGAGACAGGCCACCGGATGATGGCGGAGGCGGTCGATCTGGCACTTTTTAAATAATGCGGAAATAACATTTAATATGAGATCCATCCGGAGCTCAAAAGACGGTCTATACAAAAGTTATGGATGTCTTGTGTGGCAATAAGAACTTGACAAAAGAATATTCCATGTCCGTATCATTTTCAGCTTTTCTGTGAGCATGAGTTTAAGGAGGAAAAGATGGTTGATTTCATTTTAAAGTTTAATCCCGTTGTACAGGCACTCTTTGCGACCCTCTTCACATGGGGCGTCACTGCCGCGGGCGCTGCGCTTGTTTTTGTAACGAGCGGTGTTAACCGTAAACTTTTGGATTCTATGCTTGGTTTTGCCGCCGGCGTCATGATTGCCGCCAGCTTCTGGTCCCTGCTTTCTCCGGGAATCGAAATGGCCGAACAATTAGGTATGACGCCATGGTTGACTGCCGTGGTTGGATTCATGGCCGGTGGAATTTTTATGCGACTGACGGATAAATTTTTACCCCACCTTCATCCCGGCCTAAGTATGCATGAAAGTGACGGGCCCAAAACGTCGTGGCAACGGAGTACCCTTCTCGTACTTGCGATCACTCTTCATAATATTCCCGAGGGCCTTGCCGTTGGCGTTGCTTTCGGCGCAGTCGCGGCTCAACTTCCGTCTGCTACCATCGGTGGGGCGATTGCACTGGCAATCGGTATCGGAATTCAAAATTTCCCCGAAGGTACCGCCGTATCAATGCCCTTGAGAAGAGAGGGAATGACAAAATGGAAAAGTTTTGTCTATGGTCAGGCTTCGGGCATTGTGGAACCGATCGCCGGCGTAATCGGTGCATTATTTGTCCTGAAAATGCAAAATATTTTGCCGTATGCGCTATGTTTTGCGGCCGGAGCGATGATATTTGTTGTTGTCGAAGAGCTAATCCCCGAATCTCAGAGTAAAAGTGAAAACATCGATACGGTAACAATGGTAACAATGGTTGGTTTTGCTGTCATGATGCTTCTTGATGTTGCATTGGGTTAAAACGGAGGTCAAGAATGAATGTCATACAAAAACTGGGGCCGGTTGTTTTTATCTTTATTCTTCTTTGTTTTTTGATGTTAATAACCCGCTCAGTTGTACCATTTCCACTCTCGAAAATAATCGTCATTGTGTTTATTGGCGTTACCTGGATTTTCATTGGACTACGCTTCTTCAATCCGGCTCTTTTCAAAAAAATTATAAAGATATTATTCACCATTTACAAAATAGATATTTCTACCGAAGTAGACAAGTCACAATTAAAATCCGGCATAAAAATCATAGGATTCGTTCACAAATGAAAAAAACAGAATATATCAGGTTATTCCTCCAGAGTGCACGCGCCCGTTGATAAAATATCAACGCCGGTCCGGTTTCCGGATTTTCATCTAAAGCAAACAACTCCTTGTTTTCGGCAGCCCGTTTTTTACGATTATCCTACTTTAACGCAGATAAAATACTTTGCTCGACAGGTCAATTTTCTCCCGGCCGGAAGTCATCCGGATAAAATAAACACCACTGCCGACAATATGGTTTAAATCATCGCGGCCGTCCCAAAATATCTGATGCTCACCGGCTTGAAAAAAATTCCGGATTAGTGTCCTCACCTGCCCGCCTCTGATATTATAAACAGATAAATCTATTCGGGCGGATTGCGGCACAAAAAAACGTATAGAGGTGCGGTTATTGAATGGATTGGGCCAAGCCGGACTGAGGGTAAATCGATCCGGTAGTGAGAGTTCAAGTCCGATTTCATGTGAATAGAGAGGCATGCCGTCAAGATCCTGCTGCCGTAAACGATAAAAAACACTCTGTCCTTCTTCCGGCGGGACGTCATAAAAATGATACGTTTGCGGTTTACTCGATGTACCCGCACCCGGGACAAATCCGATCTCTTTAAACCGGCCGCCGGATAGTTTTCTTTCCACATAAAAACCGAGATTACTGCTTTCTGAGTTTGTCGTCCATTGAAGGTGAACGCGTGACTTTTCCATAAACACATCAAAATACGATAATTCCACCGGTACAGGCCGGCTGGAGGCAAGTTCTGATGTATTGCCTGCGGCATCGGTCACGGTTGCGGTGACAAAACCTTCCAGCAGTTGTCCGGCCCACAAAAAAGTTCCGTTTGTCTCCGTTATCACACTGCCCAGGAACAACCGCGCCTGGACAGGATCACCTGTAAACAATTCGACCGTACTGTTGGGCAGGGAAAATCCCCTTACGTTCCCTCCTTCTGCGGACAGAATAACCGGAACGGGTAGATTCGCATTGGCACCCGCTGCCAATTCGATCGCCTTTAGTGAATTCCCGTAAATTGAATTTCGGGTGATGGTATTGGCAATGGCATCACTGCTGTGGATATAGATACCATACTTTTTGTTTTTGGCGATAACATTTGCCGGTCCGATGGTGTTGTGATGTGCACCGTCAAGCAGAATAACCCCGGAATTAAAGGCCGTAGAGATACTGGCAGATGGATTGCAGCCGATATAATTACCGGTAATGGTATTATAGCTTGTCCCGGAGCCGAACATTTTAACAGCAGCAAATTGCTCAGTACTTAAATCCGGAGTACTGGCGATAATGACATTATCAGGTCCTATAAAGTTGTGATTCGGAAAGCCACGTACAATAGCGGGCTCCATCAGAATGCCGTTGTGGCCGTTGGGGATCAGTCTGGTTCCGGCAGCGTTGATACCGATCTTGTTTCCCTGAATGACTGTGTTTTGGGTATTCCCACGGATTCGGATACCATCGCCGAAATTACCTGAAATGATATTTCCTGCCCCGGGCTGGGTCCCGCCGATTATCGTGCCGAACGGTCCCGCCGCCTCGGTCTCCAGCCATACCGCTATACCGAATTCATTATTGGGGAGAACGGTTTCACCATCGGCTCCCACTCCGATAAAGTTACCGCAAATCATATTATCGTCACAATACCGGCCGCGAATCTCAATTCCGGACCGTCCGGCTGTGCAGATGACATTGCCTTCGCCGGGCAAAACGCCTCCGATTTCATTGGCGTAACTGCCTACACGTATATAAATGGCGGCATACAGACTGTCGATCAGCTTGCCCTTGACGTATGGTGTGCTCTGATACTCATTCCAGCCGACGCCGATCGCACCGTTGCCGGTTTTGTCGACGCCGATCAGATTGCCGATAATCCGATTGTGATGTGTAAACCTGACACACTCGACGGCTTCGTACCAGAAACTGCCCAGGATATTTCCCTCTCCTGGATAACGGCCGCCCACGAGGTTGTGATGAGAACCTTCGCGGATATGTATACCGGTGTTCCACTTGTTGGGTACACCCAGCATTCCATCCTCATCCATGCCGATATAACAGTTCTGGATGACATTATGATGGGCATTTTCACCGGTCATAAAAATATGTTCTGCACGGAACCGGTGTATGCATAAACCGGAAATTTTGTTATAGGCTGATAAAATATAAAAGGCCGGGACTTCACCGGGATAAGGGAACGGCCCCGTGAGAACGAATTCGTGTCCATCGGGATTGGTGTTCCCAATGTTGCGGGTTTGACTGGCACCGTCGATAAAAGTCGAGTCATCCGTAAATTGCGCGAATGGGGTGTACAATCGGAGCTCCCAGATACCGCGGGCCTCTTTGTAACCCGGATCCGACAGAGGAATGGCGAATTGCACCGTATCCGCCCCTTTAAACAGCTGCGCCTGCCGGATCGCCCAGTCAAAGGAACCCTCGCCTTCGAGAGACGTGGACGTAACCATCCAGGTACGGGAAAAGGACGGCGTGCTTGGCGATACTAAAAGAACGACAGAGACGATCAAAAATCGAAATATGAAAGAAGATATCTTGAAAATAAAACACTCCTGGATTTTTAATTGTGAATTTGATTCCGGACTAGCCGATGACATGGATACTGCATTCATGCTTTCTTGATTTAAATTGAACAGATTTATTTTTTCCCGAGACACACACTATTTTTTGTATCGAGCTGTTTTATTAAATATGATCAATTTAGTGAATTGTAAGGTAAAAAAAAATGAAAAGATTGTGTGTGAGCGGACTCAAAATTGATGCTTTAACAGCCAAACCGTTCATTTTCGGAGTCGTCAATTTAGCCGCAAAGAAAACGATCGAGAAACGCCGAGGATTTTAGAAAATATATTCAGTGATATAACTTCTCAACGCGCTTGACGGTCTTTGCGGTTGACCAAGTACTCATTTGTTCAGTACTTGAATAGCTCCCTCAAGCATGATTTGCGAGGGTTCTTATCTTAAAGAGCAAAATTATCAGGGCTTCGTGCCCGCTCATCTTACCAAGAGCAGCTTGATCACCCTGAACGTTTTATCGCCGCTTCGGCCCGGCCGTATAAGGATTTTTCAAATCGCCTGCTTCCCTTTTGGATCGTTGATCCGTTTCCATACAGCAGAAATACACTCCACCGGCCAATCTACTTGTATCCCAATTAATTTTGTAAAATCCCGCCGACCTCTGTTCCACTACCAATGTAGCCACTTCTTCGCCCAGCAGGTTGTAAACATTGAGCGTGACGAAAGCTGATTTTGGCAGAGCAAATTCGATGGTGGTGTTGGGATTGAAAGGATTGGGGTAGTTTTGAGCCAAAGAAAATGTTCGCGGAATTTCAGTCTGATATAAATTTTGCACTTTGGTATCAATTGGTTTTTCCAACGGCGATTCCCAGGCGCCCATATCCGGATTACTTCCGGTCGGATTTGGGCGTGAATTTCCCACAATGTCAGTTCCAGAACAATGGCAGATCATGCCGCCGCCAAAATCATGAGAAGCGATTCAGGATCCAATGCAGGGGCTCGAATCTAACAGACCATCGGCATCCAATTGGGGATCAAGGTTGATGTTGCCTGTTCCCACCCAGCCGCCTTGAATGTCACAAAAGGCGGCTTTGATTGTAGCGTCTTCCAGGTTGATGCCGGCATTGGCAGAGGCAAAATTCCCCCAGAAAATGGAATTCATTAGATAAACCGTAGAAAAATTACGGATTGTGCTTCCTCCTCCAGTGTTTGTCGCCTGGTTATTAATAACCGTATTATTGATAAATTGCACAACGCTGCTTCCACCAATCATCAAACCGCCACCGTCATTTGAAGAATTTGCTTCAATGATGTTATTGACAAAGACAGGAGACGAATTTACACCAATCAACACGCCACCTCCTATACCCCATCCTTGCTTTACTAAATTGTTATTTATTGCGTTGCTCTCGATCACAAGTGAATCAGGCGCTTCGTTGATAATTATACCAGCCCCTCCAGCAGTTTGATCAGATTGAGATCCCAGTTCGTTAAAACAGACCTCATTTTTATCAAAGCGGCCGTAACTGCCATGTAACCTGACACCACCACCACAGGCACAGAGACCACTCATCATTATGCTTTTGCTCACTATTCAATTATGGTTAATAGAATTAAATTCAACGATGATTTTGCGACGATCAGTGGGTGATGAATAACACCCCACTCCCCCTGAATTTCCCTGGTAATCAGTGGCATTATGAATAATCGAATTGCAGGAAATCATATTATTGGCCAGTAATCCATTGCAAACCAGCCAGATTCCTCCGCCCATGGCGTGATAGGTATCTGCCGTGACTGTATTATTTGTTATTTTATTCCCTTTAAGGATAACATACGCTTTACTGCCAAGCGGCATAGCCGCAAAGCCTCCACCTTGAGCTGCAGGACCGGTGATATTATTGTTTATAATCTTGTTGTCAACTATCTTACAACCAGAATTTTAACAGAATATCCCGCCGCCAACCTGTGCTGATGCTGGCGAGAAAAATGTGCCGATGCCGCTGGTAATGGTGAAGCCGCACAGTACCGAAGTTGTATCCTCTCCAGAGATAAAACATACCACGGATCCTTTGTCCGGATTACTCGGCTTGCTGTCATCGATGATTGTGCTGTCAACATGCGTGGTATCGCCATCGATTAAAAAGTGGCTGGCAACCGTAATCGCCTTGCCAATGAAATCGATATTTTCGTAATAGGTGTTTTCTGCAACCAGTACGGTATCTCCCGGGAAAGCGGCGTGAATGCCGGCTTGAATGGTGGCATAGTCGCCAGGAACGTTAATAATGGCCGCGGGTAAAGACATGCCAAATGCAACAAAAAAAAGCAGAAGTGAAAATTTTTGATACATAAGACACCTCCCTTGAAAAGGTTCGACCTTGTTTATTTCGACACGTCTACAGGATAAATGTACAAAAAGCTATAGGCGTTGTCTATCTCACATGTATCAAAGAAGTGCTGCCATGTAACATTTAATGGAATTTTGTCGCATATTCGGAGGGCAACATTCCAAACTGCTTTCGGAAACTTGATGTAAAATAGGAGAGACTTTTAAATCCCACACTGTAGGCGATTTCTGCGACACCGCCGGAACGCTGACGTAGCAGAGAAGCGGCGTTTTGCAGGCGGATGCGGCGGATAAATTCGGTTGTTGTTTGGCCTGTGAGCGCATGCAGTTTCCGGTGCAGCTGCATTCTACTCAGACCGGCATTGAAGGCCAGCCACGTCACATCAAAATTTTCATCCCCCATATGCTCTTCAATCATTTTTAGCAGGCGTTGCATAAACAGCAGATCCACCGGCGTAACGGCAATATCTTCCGGCTGCAACATCACAATACGACTGAATCGCTCGCGCAAGAGCCGGTGTGACTCGATCAGGTTTTTTACCCGGAGGTGCAGCTCTTGCCTTTCAAATGGTTTGATGAGATAATCATCGGCCCCCAATTCCAATCCTTTTATTTTACTCTGGGCCTCGGCGCGGGCGGTCAAAAGGATAAGGGGTATATGGCAGGTTCTCTCATCGGACTTTAATTTTTCACACAATTCAAAACCATCCATTTTGGGCATCATCACATCGCTGATAATCAAATCAGGGATTTTTTCTAAAGAGCGGATCAGACCTTCTTGACCGTCACCTGCCTCAAAAATCTGATATTCGCCGGCGAGACAATCCCGCATATAGTTTCTCATGTCACGGTTATCCTCGACAATCAAAACCAGCGGTATCCCGGTCTTCCGTGATGGTGCTTTGGATATTGCTTCTGTCTCGATCTCACCGCTCACCTCCACTGGAGAGAGCGTGGGCTCAATTTTTTCCGGTGGTGCATCGTTCAAAATTTCATCCGGCCTTAAATGCTTCTTCCCCAGCGGCAAATACACGTAGAAGGTGGTGCCCTTTATTTTGGCTTGGGATTCAAAGGATTGGATTAAACGATTGAGCAAAACCACGATATTTTCGGGTCGTGTCTGTAATTTCATTTTACCGGCTTCAATCTTGGATAGATCGAGCAACTGATTGATCAAACGTTGCAGACGCAGGGCATTACGCTGCATGAGTTTTAATTCCTCCTTTTTCTCTTTACCTCTCGTTTGCTCCAGCATCTTGCTTAAAGGTCCCAATATCAATGTCAATGGTGTACGAAATTCGTGTGAGATATTGGCCAAAAAACGCGACTTTATTCTGTCAATCTCGTGTAGTTTTTGGGTTTCGAACTCTCTCATGTTCAATTCATTACGTATATGAATTCTTTTTACCTGAAGGCGCCATAAACCGATTACAACTGATCCCATAAGAATTGCATAAAGTACATATGCCCAGCCGGTTTGCCACCACGGTGGTGTTACAAAAATCCGTACCGATGTGCCCTCATCGTTCCAAATTCCATCGTTGTTTGCGCCTTTTACGCGAAAAGTATAAGAACCAGGATCGAGATTCATAAACAATGCGGTACGCTCATTATGACAATAAATCCAGTCATTATGAAAACCCTCCAGTTTATAGGCATACAAGTTTTTGTGGCTGTTGGTATAATTGAGGGCGGTGAAATCAAAACTGAACATGTTTTGCCGGTAAGAAAGCTGAATTTTGTCAAGCTGAGAAAAGGGTTTGTCGAACGTCTCCGGCTGATTAAAGATTTTCATCCCTGTTAAAATAACAGGTGGTATATTCGGATTTTTCTGCATACCCAGTGGCCACAGGACAACAAAACCTCGTAAATTGCCGAAATAAAGTCGACCACTTTGGCCTTTAAAAAATACATCCGCGGTAAATTCATTGCTGATCCAATCGTCGGCCACCCGAAATTTTTCCAGGGCACCAGAAATCGGATCCATACGCACCAGTCCGGTAAAAGTACTGATCCACAAAAATCCTTGATTGTCCTGCAAAATTCCATGCACAAAATTGCTGGGTAATCCGTTCCGGGTTGTATAATGGATGTCTTCTCCTTGAGGTGTCACTCTAAACAAACCATCTCCGAATGTTGATATCCAGAGATCACCATTAATATCTCGATAAATACAACCGATCATACTGTTCATAAAATGTTTTTTTGTGGGCGGTATTTGCCTAAACGGTACCAGTTTCCCCGTTTTTTTTCAAGACGGAAAAGACCTCTTCCGGCAATAAGCAGGTATTTGGATCCATCCTCAATCATATCCCCGATGTAATACCCTATATTGCTGATATGATTTTCTTCACTGGTTAAATAATGCTCGAACAAACCGGTTTTGGGATTAAGCTTGTCCAGACCATTCGAGGTGGCAATCCAGATAAAACCCAAGCTGTCCACGAGGATTTTGGTGATATAATCGCTGCTCAAATG
>JAFGEC010000578.1 GCA_016931775.1 Candidatus Zhuqueibacterota bacterium
AAACGTGCCGCAGATGGTGGGAAAAATCACCGGCGTGCTGGCGGAAAAACAGATCAACATATCCAATCTGTTGAACAAACACAAGGACGGCTATGCGTATAACATCATTGATATCGACAGCGATATAGATGAGAGTGACGTGAAAAAAATTCGTGAAATCGACGGTGTCATAAACGTCCGGATTTTGTTTCATAATAAACCTTTTTAAAAAAACGATATATGATAACATGCAAAACCGTAAATTGGTTTTACGGTTTTGCATGACTTTATAGGACAAAAAAATGTCGAACATTTTACCCCTCAGAGGATTGCTGCCCAAACCTGAACTGGCGGAAAAAGTCGCCTGTTTGCCGTACGATGTGATCGATTCTTTTGAGGCCAGGGAACGGGCCAAAGACAATCCAAACTCTTTTTTGCATGTCATCAAACCGGAAATCGATCTGGATCCATCAGTGGATCCGTACGATATTTCGGTTTATCAGAAGGGCCGGGAAAATTTAACACGGTTGATAAATGAAAAGACGCTGGTGATCTCGGAAAGCCCATATTTTTATGTCTATAAACAGGTCATGGGATCACACCAGCAGACGGGCGTGGTTGCCTGTGCATCGGTGGATGAGTATTTGAACGGCAGGATCAAAAAACACGAACATTGCCAGCCTGCCAAAGTCAATGACCGGCTGACACTTATGCAGACCCTGAAAGCGCAAACAGGACCGGTTTTTTTGACTTTCCGCGACCAAACCGGGATTACGGAACTGACCCGACAGGCCAAACAAAAGAAACCGGTATTTAATTTCACCGGCGATTACGCGGTTCAGCATATTTTTTACCAGGTGGATGATAAAGATCTGATTGAAAAATTTAAAAGCGCATTTGCCGGTATTGATTATCTATACATAGCCGACGGTCACCACCGTTCCGAGACGGCGTCGTTATACTGCAAGCTGGAGCGGGAGAAAAATCCCGGTTATGCGCCGGACGCCCCGTTTAATTATTTTCTTACCGTCATCTTTCCGCATACCCAAATGCAGATTTTACCATATAACCGCGTGGTACAAAATTTAAACGGCTTGGACGTGCCGGCTTTTATGAAAAAAGTGAAAACCGGTTTTGATGTGGAAACAGCAACACGCCCGTTTACTCAACCGGGAACCATGCATAAAATCGGTATGTACCTTCAAAATTTGTGGTACGTATTGACGCCAAAGGCAAATCTGGTCAACCTGTCTCATCCCATCGAATCGCTGGATGTGGCCATTCTGGAAAAGCTGTTGATGGATCCGGTTCTGGGTGTCAAAGATCAAAGGACCGATAAAAGGATGAAATTTATCGGCGGATTCGACAGCATTAAAAAAATCGAGAAATTGGTCGATGCCGGCGATTATGCCGTCGGTTTCAGTCTTTATGCCACCACCATGGAACAGATTATGAAAGTGGCCGACGCCGGCCATGTGATGCCTACCAAATCGACCTGGTTTGAACCGAAATTGTATAGCGGATTGGTGACGTTTTTATTGGAGTGACGAGTGCTGAAACTGGGGGGAGTAATCCGGGGAAATCTATGCCGGATATTCGAGTTCGGTTAGAGGATTTCACGGGCATCCTTAAATGGGGATTATCGTGTCAGATGGATAGCTTGTTCGGATGTCAACTACTCAATGTCTAGTATTTGTATCTAAAGGGGCTGTATCAAAAGTTTTTTTGACACAGATTTTTTCCAAAAACATTTTCACCGCAGTAAAAATAAGTATCATACCCGCGTAGGAGTCTGTTGCAGCATGACACGAAAGTGTCAATGCAGTTCTATAATCGCCCGCTTACGCAGGCATGACATTTTGAATTGCTATGCTAAGATTTATGGGGCGGCAAAGGCATTCATACATTATTCAATCACGGTGCGGGACTTTTGATACAACCCCACCAATAACTGGTTAAACCGTTTTTTAATTGTTAGAAAATAGTATAATGCACCTTTATGAATGTTGCTAAAAAAGAAGTTCAATTCAAACGTATGTTAACGATATTGGGAAAACTGAGAGATTCTGGTAAATTTTTAATTTTTTTCACATTTTTAGTTTATATAAAATAGATTATTTAAAATGTGACCATTTCCCTAAAAAATTTATTTTTTAATTGATTTTTTCCCTAAATAAGCTAATTTTAAATAAATAGGCATTTTCAATAAAAAATGGAGAAAAAAAATGAAGTATACCTGTCTGACGTGTGTTTTTGCCGTCCTGCTGGTGAGTCTAAATCCTGCCACAGCGGACTCTGAAACACATTTGACAGGGAGCTCTGAGGGGTGTTTCGTTTTTACGGACACACATATTAAAACGGAGGCATTGGAAGCGGGAGATGTCCTCTGGGGAGATTTTGACAACGACGGCGACCTGGACGTGTTGATCACCGGTGCCTGCGGATGCAAGCAGGTGAAAATATATTTCCTGCGTAATAAAAACGGTGATTTTGTTCCGATTTATCCTGCGATGACGGGCGTCGTGAACGGTACGGCCGCCGCCGCGGATTATGACAATGACGGCGATCTGGACCTGCTGTTGACGGGGAGTAAAAGTCTGAAAACCGGTAAGGCGGTGACTGTTTTATACCGCAACGACGGCGATTTTAATTTTTCCGCGGTGGAAAAGGCGGAATTTTTACAACTCTACCACAGTAACGCCGCATGGGGAGATTATGACAATGACGGGGATGCCGACTTGTTGTTATGCGGACGCGAAAGCAATGGCGGAAAGCAGCACACTTGTGTGTATGAAAACGGCGGTAACGATTTATTTTACGCTTTGCCCATGCTGGAACTAACGGCATGCCAGGATGCGGCTGTGGAATGGATTGATTTTGACAGAGACGGCCGGCTGGATATTTTCCTGTCCGGTGCAAGTACTGCTTGTTATCACAATGAAGGCAGCGGTGTGTTTACCCTGTATCCTTTCCCATCAGCAGGTCTGGCCAACGCCGACGCTGCATTCGGCGATCTGGATAATGATCACGATGTGGATGTGGTACTGGTGGGCGAGGAACCTGAGGGAGAACCTGTTGCTGCGGTTTATCTGAATGACGGTAATGGATTCCTGGAAAAGCCGGTTGACCTCGATCCGTTGTACCATCCCAGGTTAAAGCTGGGCGACCTGGATGGTGACGGCGACCTGGATCTGGTACTGACCGGATATAGAACGAAGCTGATTGTCAAACTCGCTCACTTTTTTCTGTACAAAAACGACGGCAATGCCGGATTTCAGTTTGTCTTTAATCCCTGTCTCGGTATCCGCGACGGTGATATGGACCTGGGCGATTGTGACGGCGACGGTGACCTGGATGTTCTGCTGTCCGGCAGGGGCACGCTGTCTTCCTTGGCCAAGATTTACCGCAATGAGATAAATATCGATCCCGGATTACCCCCGGTGCCGCACAATTTATCCTCTCAATTGTTGCCCGGTTCCATCCGGCTGAGCTGGGATATGCCGGTAAAAAAAACGGCTCAGAGTCTTCCGGCCACATTTAATGTGCGCGTAGGCACCACAGCCGGCGGCAATGATGTGGTATCGTCCCTGTCCACTCCGGGGGGCCGACGGAAAATTCCGAGGATGGGAAACGCGCAATATAATGAATTTTTTATCCTGGAAAATCCGTCCGTGGGCACCTATTATGTCAGCGTTCAGGCTCTGGATCATCGCTATCAGGGATCGGCGTTTACTCAAGAGATTTCGTTTGACTGGGTGCCGGTGGAACTGACGGCATTTAATGCCGTATACGACGGCAACCGGGTTTTTTTGAGCTGGGAAACGGCCAGTGAGACCGAGAATATGGGATTTAACATCTACCGGTCGCAGCAGGAAGCCGGTGGATATCAAAAGATCAATCCGCAACTCATCAAGGGCGCGGGTAACTCGTCCGTGTTTTCCGCCTATTCTTTTGAGGACACTCATGTACAGGAGGGTGTTTATTACTACAAGCTGGAAGACGTGGATCTGGCCGGAAAGAGCACCCAGCACGGTCCCGTGAGGGTGCAGGTAACTGCGGCGCCTGAAGATGCCGTGTTGCTGCAGAACTATCCCAATCCGTTTAACCAGTCCACCAATATCAAATACATGGTTGCTCACGAGGGAGATGTCATCATCAGTGTCTTTGACATTACCGGCAAGAACATCCGCCGGCTGGTGCACCGTTTTCACCGTTCCGGTAGCTATGACGCCGTTTGGGACGGCCGGGATGATAAAAACCGCGACGTACCCAGCGGGGTATATTTTGTGCAGATGAAGAGCGGCGGCACGGTCGAAGTGGTCAAAGCGGAGGTTGTGCGGTAGGAAGCGGCATTTGTCGCCGGAGCGACATATATGGAAAAATAACCACTGAGAACACAGGGGGCACAGAGAAGACAAAGGAATGCATAAGGCATGAATTTTGTTAAATCCTTCATTTTTAGTCATAATTCTATAATAAAATAATAAGAATAGCCGGTGCATTAAACCAAATTGCCCGGTTAAAATCTCTGCGCCCCTGTGGCTGCGCGAGGTAAAATAGAAATATAATAATGTGCAGAGGCCTGGTTAATTGTATCGATATATTTATCAATATAGACAATATTTTGTGGGATATCCTGTTATTTATTCACACTTGACATCAATATGCAATATGATTATTTTAAAAATTCATAACACTAAGTATCAAACCACCATGAAAACAGTAGATTCAAATATCTGTGTCATCGGCGACACCCACGGACATTTGCAACTGGCGCTGTGCATCGCTGCAAGGTGGCAGCGGGAAGAAAAACTGACTTTCGATGCCGTATTCCTGTGCGGCGATGTGGGGACCTTTACTCATGACCGCCAGCTCGACAGCACAACACGCCGCCATGCCAAATCCAATCCGGGCGAGCTGGAATTCTTATACCAATGGTCGCGGAATCCTCAACCGGAATGGCTGTCGCGGATTTTTACGCCAATTGAGAAAAACGGTCTCGGGTTGCTGTGTCCGGTGATTATGGTGCACGGGAATCACGAAGGATTTGAACATCTGGCGGCGATCGTACCTGCCGGGATACCCTCCGCACCGGCCGGCATTGACGATTTGCCCGGGGTGGATTCCCAAGGTTTCATCAAATATCTGCCCTCAGGATGGACGGTTCGGCTGTCCGGCGGTGTTTTGGCCGGCGGTGTCGGGGGTATCGAGCACGGACAACGAACGGCGGATTATCAAAAGCTGGCCTATTTAACCGATGAGGCCATCCTAAGCCTTCTGGAGGGGCCGTCTTTAGATCTGCTGGTCACCCATCAGGGGCCGGCATCGACGCAGGGTTCGAAAGGATCATCCCAATTGCAATTACTGCTTGACGCAGAAAAATCGCGTGTCTGGTGCCATGGCCATTCTATTACGGACAAACAAATCCGGCGAACAGGCAAAACGACAATCGTGCCGCTCGGCGATGTGGCTTTTACAGTCAAAGGACCGGCCGCCGGTGATCCGGGAAAGGACGGGTGGTGTATATTACAATTTGGAGACACGATATATACTAAAAGGGCACGGCCGGAATTCTGGCGCGATTACCGCCTCAGGAAATGGGTATCGGACAAGAACGGATTGTTGATTTGTCCGGATTTAAAAATTTGAAACCTACATCCCGGCATCCTGCATCTGTTTACGGAGCACCTGCAGATCCTGCTGCAGCTTTTGGCAGCGGGCGATTTCCTTGAGATAGGTGTTTTTCGGTTCGATATCGTAGGCTTTTTGCAAATATTCCAGTGCCGGCTTAAAGTCTTGTGTCGATTCATAGGCAACGCCGAGGTTAAAGTATGTTTTAGAGTTACCCGGCGCCGTTTCGATGGCGGCTTTGAAATATTCGATGGCTTTGTCCCAGTTGCCGATTTTTGCCATGCCGATACCCTGCTTGAGCTGGGGCAGCTCCTTGTCCGTCAGCAGCGGTACTCTTTCGTTCTCCGTATACGGTGCGATATCGCGCATAAAGGTCGTCAGGATTCGCTCGCGGGCATCCCTCAGCAACGCCTTCTCGTCGATCTCGGCAGGACGTGTGTCCGTGCTCGTGACATCCTTGGTAACGGTTTTATCAAGATTTTTTATCGCGATTATTTTCCCCGTCTCCAGATCGGTTATCTGCAGCGTAATGGCGACCTTGGCATATCCTTTGCGGGCATAGTTACGGTGGGACTTGCCGTCCTTGTCCTTGTAATCCGAGGTCTTCATCTCTTCACTGTATTCGTGCTGACCGACGCGTCCGAATATCATCGCCGCACTGCCCAGAAATTTCCCCACCTGTGCGGAGGTGGTCTCGTCGACCAGGCCGGTCATACTCAATTTGTGTTCTTCCAAAAGTTGGCTGAAATGCTGCCGGTCGACCACTTCATACCGGCCGGATTGGAACAGCTGTGTGGTCAATTCATCGGCGAAATCCTGCGCGCCGGTGCCTTTGAT
>JAFGEC010000579.1 GCA_016931775.1 Candidatus Zhuqueibacterota bacterium
ACCGGGATAGTATAAATAATCATGTCGACGGTAACGCCAGGAGGACGTGTACCACCAGCTGTCGACAAAGAAAGGTGAATCCCATTCATGAACATAAACATCATGATGATGATAAACATCCACATCATCATCATATACATACTCATCTTGATTATTGTCACTTTTATCCCAACCGGAAAAATAGGCTTCGTCATCATATTCATCCTCGAAACCCGGTTTACCAATTTGTGTATAACAACCGGATATGACCATCGCTAGAAAGCTTAACGCAAAAAGTAAATAAAAGTGGCGATTATTATAAAACATTTTGTGCCTCCTTTCACGATAAAGGCAATCGATTACAAATAGTAGTACATCTAAACACTATTTACAATATACAAACCTGCATAGCATATAGCAACAATATTTTCAATAAATCCGGTATTAGTTACGATTTATCACTATAACTATTCAGGACTGAAGCTGTATACGCAAACAATCCACATGGGAATTTTTTCTTCGCCGGATACACCGGGTACATATTGACTTTTTAATGCTGCTTCTTTTGCAGCTGCCTCACATAAATTGTGACCAGTCGAATTTGTTGAAACAACCACATCCTCAACCAATCCTGAGGTGTTTACTTTTACCAATAGACGAACACTACCCGCTATTTTTTGCTTACGCAATTCTTCAGGATATTCCGGCATAACCTGTACCAGCGGTCTCGGTGGAATCGTATCCGCTCGCCCAGTCGTTAAGCCACTGTAACCCAGCGGAGAATCACCGAAATCCCAGCGAATATCAGTAAAATCAATGGTTGCATCTTCCGGTAAGCTGAGTTCTTCCACTGGAAGCGGGATCACCGGTTTTTCCGGCGCCGGTTTACCACGACGGACAGTTTGAGTCGTCTGAGGTATCTCCTCTACTTTAAAACTCAAAAACACCGGTTCAAGTTCCAAAATATTTTTTTTAAATTTTTTCGGGGTAATGTGAATAATGAGCAGTAAAAGACTGAGTACTATGACGACACACAACTCGATATGACAAGTATACTTGAGATTAAAATGGAAATTTTTTATATGTTTTTCTGACATTTTTTATAATAAAAAACCCGCCGGAAGGCGGCGGGACTCTTAAATTTTCACAAACGTTTCCTCCGGTATCCATCCAACGTTGCCATTAGGCAGTTCAATCCGGAAGAATTCACCGGAGCTTTCATATATCCGAACCTTTGATCCTTCATGCAAGGCAAAAACATCCGTCGCATCCACGGCCGGTGAACTTTTAACATCCACCTTTTCCGCCAGAATGACACCTTCAACCAAATGTCTATCCTCATGTAATCGAACAAAAAAGATGATTGCCGAAATAACGGTCAATATAAGTAATGGCACGATAAATATTCTGGAAAACACGCGAAACGACTCACGCCGCAAAAGAAAACGCACTGCAACAGCCACCATGAACAAAATATATAATGTCAGTGCCACACCGGCCACCTGCTGGGTACTGAACATGGCCTTAAACCGGTTCCACCATTCGAATGCAAAAAACATGGGCGGGAGTTCAATCTTGTCAACCACATACAGCTGAACTATTTGCAAGTTGAACAATATATCCGGATCCCTCGGCGCCAGTCTTTTGGCTCTTTCATAAAAAAGTACGGACATACCGATTTGATTGGTCTTAAAATATGCATTACCCAAATTATAATATAGAGCCGGACTTTCAAACCCGGCTTCGGCCGCTTTGCTATAACTTTCAATTGCCGATTCGTATTCCTGAGATTGATAAAATTGATTTCCCTGATGAAAATATTGATCCGCCATTTCGGGCGTTATGCTCACAGCAACGGTTAAAAATATATATAAAAAAGAACCGGTCATTTTACAGTGCCTTTTCCAATTTAATAATGACTTTTTTTCCATCCTCGTAAAAAGTTGTCATTTCATGCTCGGTAATATTTGCCGGAGCAAAACGCTGAAAATCACATTCTTCAATAAGTGAACGGTATCGATCCAAAAGGTCGGAATCGACACCTCTCTCTATCAGCATCCGGTATAATTCTGAACTGATGATTCCGGCTTGAGAAATGTTCAATTTATCGGCGGCATAACCCAGCAGAGATCGTGATATTTCCGCATAAAACTCTTTTTGGGTCGATTCATGGAGTAAATTCTTCGCTTTACTCAATCGTCGCATGGCTATTTTATTCGCACGTGAACGCCGGGCATAGGCAACGTTTTTTGCAAGCTTGTCACTGCGGATTCGAAATCCGACAGCACCGCCAAGTGTCAGCATCGGTAGAAACAAAAAAACAAAGAACAGACCGGATGTGTAGTTTTTATACCCCAAGCGGGAAAACATGCCGGCATTAAGTTTAATAAAACGTATCTCCTGACCGATAAGTCTGACTTCTTCCTTACTGAAACCACTGCCCGTTGCTGCAAATTGCGTTTCACCTTTCGCCACGTCTATCAGTATCTCCGGAGAAGTGAGTACCTTGTATTTCTTATCATGAGGATCAAAATAAGAAAACCGTACGGGCCGTATCCGCTGCTGTCCGGCAAACCGGGGCACGAGCACGTATTCCCATGCTTTAAATCCACTTATGGTATTGTTTTCTCTGTTTATTTTTTCGGTAGCTTTGGGATCGTACCGCTCAAAATCGTTGGGGATAAAAACTTCCGGCATGGGTAAAGTATTTATATTCCCCGTACCCGACAGTCTCACATTAAAGGTAATGGCTTCGTTGGTTTTCACCTGATTTTTATCAACACTGGCCTGCAAATTAAATTGTCCGACTGCGCCGGAGAAATCATGTGGTTTATTTTCAGCCGGCAATGGAATAACATTAATTTTGACAGGCTGTGAATAAATGGTTTTACGCACCGTACGCCCAAAAAACGGATCGTCGAAAAAGCTGTCCATGATGCTCCTCTGACGCCGCTGTTGCTGTACACGTACATCACAGGAGATTCCCATAGCACCTATGGTCTTCTCCCCTGCAGATGTGGGGAAAACCGCGATCTTTTTCAAATCAGCGACAGTGTACTTTTTGCCGTTGTATATTTCTTCTCGTATTTGTGGCTGTGCGGGCATTTCAAATTCCTCAACCCAAAAACCATCCGTTTCAGACAATTTGGTCAAATTATAGCTTGCCACATTAACCTGCAGATATATTCTATAAGTGATGATGACCGGTTCGTTGGGATAAACAGTCCGCTTATTCGGAATGGCCCGTATAAAAAGGTCATCACCCAAATCGACGTTAGCGCCTGCCTGGCTCCCAGAACTCGAGCTTTGTGGCGGTACAGCTGCAGCTTTGGTAATCGTAATTTCAATGGGCTGTGTCGTTGCTTTTTTGTTTTTATAGGTAACGGAAATGACAGGGATCGTAAATTTACCTTCCTTTGTCGCCATATATAGAAAACTGATGGACTTGCTTCTCGACATCTTACCGTTGATAAATTGCATATTTTGTGAAGTTCCTCCGGACCCGAGAAAAGCGAGATAGCCACCCATATCAGGCAGCTCGGGATTTTCGACCTCCCAGGCCCCCTCTCCGGAATACTCAACAGTCAATGTCAATTGCTGATTCACGGCAATAACATTATGACTGACAGAAGCTGTGACCGTTAGGGGTTCCGCGCCGAAACAGGAACTCCAGATCATTAACAGCGTTGCCGTAAAAATAATAAATAGTCGATTATTTCCCTTCATACTATTTTCCAAAAATAACTCACCAATCTTTGAGAACACGTACCGGTCCGGATGCTTTAAGCTTCCGGGCTTCTTTCATTTTATCTTCATCCTCTTCCAGCGCCTGCAATATCCGCTCCGCATCTTGTTTGGACATTTGCTCAGGTTGTTGTTGTTGTTGTTGCTCTTGCTGTTCCTGTTCTTCCTGGTTTTCCTGATTCTCCTGCTCCTGCTGCTGCTGTTGCTGCTGATCCTGTTGCTGCTGATCCTGTTGTTGATTTTGTTGCTGTTGTTGATTTTGTTGCTGTTGTTGCTGCTGCTGCTGTTGATTTTGCTGCTGTTTATTGGCCTGATCCTTGAGCTGTTTACGTACAAATTCCAGGTTGTATTTAGCGTCTTCATCATCTGGATTTAACTGCAGGCATTTTTCATATGCCGCAATACTCTCTTCCAGCTTGCCCATCCGGTACAACGAGTTGCCGATATTGTAATAGGAATTTGCCTGCACGATAATATCATCAATATTTACAGATTCGCTGTACTGCTGAATTGCCTCTTCATATTTATTTTTTTTATATTGGGCGGCACCCATATTGTACTTGATCAGAGGGGATTCCGGATCGTGTGTTTTTGCATCCTGGTATTTGTTCAGGGCTTCATCGTACCGTTCCTTGGCGTAAAACTCATTCCCCTCAACGATCTGTTTACGCCCTGCCTGGCTCAAAACAACACCGGGCAAGATAAAAATTATTATAACAATCACTCTTTGCATTATTTCACCTGCAATTTACATGAACCGACCGCGCCATTCCTGCTTAATTCTACGCCGCTCGGGTAAAATCGTTTCAAAAACAATGAGTAAAATGGCCAGTGCCACCAAGATTTGGAACCGGTCCTCAAATTGGGAAAAGGTCAGTGAGCCCAATTCTTTTTTCTCCATTTTAAAAATTTCATCATAGATTCGGTCCAGTTCTTCCTCGCCTGTAGAGGCACGGTAATATTTTCCGTTGGTCTGCAGTGCGATTTTTTCCAGTGTAAGATGATCAAGTTTTGTCATCACCAGCTCGCCCTTGCTGTCTCTTTTATAATCGCCCCGGTTATTCAACGGTATCAATTCACCCTCCGGGGATCCGATACCGACACAATAAATAACAATGCCTTCCCGACCGGCTTCTTCTGCAATTTCAACAGCTTTTCCACCATGATCCTCACCGTCGGTGATCAAGATGAGCACTTTGTGCTTTCGTTCCTTTTGCTCGAACATTTTGATCGCTTGAGTGATGGCACCTCCGACAGAGGTACCCGGCTTTTCAATCAGCTCCGGATCCAAAATATCCAGAAAAATTTTTGCTGCCCCGTAATCCAGGGTAAGGGGACACTGGGGAAAAGCATCTCCTGCAAATGCGATCAAGCCGATTCGGTCTCCGCGTAAACGATCGATGAAACTGCTTACCTCGTGTTTAGCCTTGTCCAGACGGCTCGGGGGAATATCCTCGGCAAGCATGGATTTGGAAACATCGATGGCCACAATGACATCCACACCTTCACGCCGTACTTCCTCCAGCTTTGTGCCGATTTGGGGCCGTGCGAGAGCGAAAACGAGAAAAAACACAGCGCTCAATAACAATGCAATTTTACCATATTGCCGAGCCCGGCTGGTATTTCGGCTCAATTTCTGTAAAAGAATCAGGTTGCCGAATCGCTTCATTGCACGGCTTTTTGCCTTAAACGCATATAAATAAAACAGCATTAACGCCGGGATAACGAAAAAAATATACAATAACTCCGGATGTGCAAAACGCAGCATAAATTTTCCTCAACAACATTTTTTACGGTATTTTACGAAACCTCGTATTCGCCAACACAATTTCAATCAATAAAACGGCCAATGCGGCCAACAGATAGATTAAGAACAGTTCCTTATACCGCGTGTATTCTTTGACTTCGATTTTGGTCTTTTCCATTTCGCCGATTTCCTGATATATCTTTTCAAGACTGGTTTGATCCGTGGCGCGAAAATATTTACCACCGGTTATATCCGCCACCTGCCGTAACAGATCTTCGTCTATTTGAACCGGCATACGAACATACCGTTTTCCCCATAGATCTTCCACCGGATAAGGTGCTTCACCGTGCTTTCCGGCCCCAATGGTGTAAATGCGAATATTAAAGGATCGGGCAACCCGTGCAGCGGTTATCGGATCCAGCTCACCTCGGTTATTGCGGCCGTCCGTCAATAAAATAATCACCTTGCTTTTCGCCTTGCTGTCCCGCAATCGTTTTACACAGGTGCCGATAGCCATACCAATGGCCGTTCCGTCATCGATCATACCGATTTGAATCTCTTTTAAAAAATTAATCAGCAGACCATAATCAATCGTCAGAGGGCATTGGGTAAAACTGGCCGCGGAAAACACCACCAACCCAATCCTGTCATTTTGACGGCCTTTAATAAAATCAGTTGCAACAATTTTTGCGGCTTCCAGACGATTATTAGGCTGAAAGTCCATGGCCAGCATACTGCTTGAAATGTCCATGGCCAGCAGAATATCAATGCCCTCGGTTATCACTTCCGATTCATTCTGGCCGGATTGCGGGCGGGCGAAACAAAAAATGAGCACTGCTATCACCAGCACGCGCAGTACAAACAATAGGTGACGGTACTGTTTTAATCGTGATTTCCTGATATTTTTCACAATGCCGAGATTGGAATACTTCAGGGTCGAATTGGCACGCCGGTTTTTTCTGATATACCAATAGATCAAAGCCGGAATAATCAGATAAAGAAATAAAAACTCGGGATTCGCGAACCGAAACATATCAATTCTCCTCCTTCGTTTCTACTTGTTCAATCTGAGGTGCTTCAGTTTCATCCTGTAATTCCGGTTCAGCCTCCTGCTCAAAAACCAGCTTGGTCTGATCGACGAATTGTCTGGCCGATTGGACGTTGTTTACATGGTCCTGTTCCGAAGGTATATGCTTTGCGAATTTGACCAGATCACAGGCCTGCAAAAATTCCGCCATCAGTTCGATATCCTGCTTCTGCAGTTTTTCCTCACGCATGATCGTCAGCAACTGTAATGTGGTCATCTCCATGGCAAAAATATAAAACCGGTTATTGATATATTCACGGATAATTTCCGACAATTCGGTATAAAATTGTTTTATTTTGCCTTCGGCCAGCAAGCCTTTTTCTTCCAGGGCATCAAGTGCGTCCAATGCAATTTCATGTGCCGGTCTGGGAGGCGGCTGGCGCCGGGGTAACAGCGATTCACCGGCCTTTCGTTTCTTATAATAATAAATACCCAAAAAAATCAAACCGGCCAAAAGAAGCGCACCCAAACCATAATAAATCAATTCCTTATAGTCTCGGGGCGGTGTAATGGGCGGTTTAATATCTCTGATATCACCGGCCTCGTCGGGATTTAAACTCTCCACGGTAATCCGGATGGGTTCTGTTTTAATACTTTGATAAACAGAATCGGGTTCCACCATATACTTGATCTCCAGTTCGGGAATATCGTATTCACCGACAAGAAAGGTGGACAGCTTATATTCCAACTTTTCAACAATTTGTCCGTCGGCTTTTTCAGGTTCAATATCCCGAAAATCACGAACCTCAAACATGTCCAGATTGGCGGCAAACCCGGGTTTGCGAATTTGAACGTCCGGATCGTGGTATATGGATATAGTATACAAAATGACATCACCGATAAGGACCGTCGATCGGTCTACACCGGATTCGACGGATATTCTTCCCTGTGCAAAGACACAGGCAGTGAAAAAAATGATCAAAACAAAACATCTGTAATAAAACTTTTGCATATGTCGTATACTCGGCTTGCTGAACTATTGAATTCTCGACTCAAAAAACTGAACCTCTTCAGTCCGAATCATTTTTTCGATCAATTCCAGATAGGCTTCCTGATAGCGTTGCTGATACAGATCACTGGCAACCTGGCGTGTTACTTCGGAGAACTGCTTTTCTCTGACAATGTTACCGTTCTCGTCTTTTTCAGCGTATTTATCTTTATGGGCCTGAAAATAAAGTTCTATATCACTGTTTTCTATTTTAACCTTGGCGGCCACTCTCTCTTCCAAAAGTTTTCGTACCATCAATGCTTTTTTAGCCTGAAAAGCGCCCTCGATCACATCCGGATCCTTATCCAAACTGGCGCGTTGTGCCGTGTCGTACAATAATTCGGTCGCAACGTACTCTCGCAAAAACTCGATCTTTTTATCACGACCGGTCAACTGCTCCCGGATACTGGGAGGTAACTGCTGCAACTCAAAATCCAGATCACCCTGAGTCACCTCGCGGGTTCCGATACGGGCAACAACAGCACCGGGCCTTTTTTTCTTCACCTTGGTAGGATCGAGTTGAACCGCTTCATCGAGCGCCTGTTGCGCATCCTCAGAGCGTTCCAGTCTCTCCAGACACATAACGATCTTTTTGTTCACTTGCTCCATTAAACTGGATTCGGGATATAAATGTTTAACTTTTAAATAATACGCCAGCGCATTTTCATAATTTTTAATACGATCTGCATATAGATCGGCGATGATATAATTTACGTTTGCCTGCTCGCGTTTTTCGATCGAATAGTCATTCAAATACTGAATATAAACAGAAATTGCCTGCTCGTAAAGCTTATTATTCACCAGATCACCGGCATAGGAACGCAGTTTATCACTGTCAACGGTGGGCTTTTTTTCCTTACTGCATCCGGTAAAACCGATAATACTGACGGCGAGTAAAATATGTATAAACCTCATAATGACCTCCAATTAAAACCATCTGGCAGCGTTTAGACTTAACGAAACCGCTTGGCACGCATTTTGAAAAACCTTATCAACGGATCGATATACGAATGGTCGGTCCGGATATCGATATGATCCACATTCATAGAACGGAACATTTTTGCACGTACCGCAACCGACTCCGACGTTTTGGTGCTGAATTCCTGCCGAAAGTCAAAATCCGACGTATCCACAAGAAACGTCTCCCCGGTTTCGGCATCTTCCAGTTCGATAAAACCCACATTCGGCAGTTCAATTTCACGGGGATCGGTAACGGTAATGGCGACAATGTCATGTCTTTTATTGGCGATCTGCAGTGCTTTCTCGTAACCGGAACTGATAAAGTCCGACACCAGAAACACAACAGCACGCCGGTTTGTCACCCGGGATAGGTATTCCAACGCGGCTGTAATATTGGTCTGATGTCCCTTTGGCTCGTGATAGAGAATCTCACGCACAACACGTAAAACATGGGATTTTCCCTTTTTGGGAGCCACATATTTTTCAACATCTTCTGAAAACACAATCAAGCCGACCTTGTCGTTGTTTTTAATGGCGGAAAATGCCAGCAAAGCACATATCTCGGCGGCAATTTCACCCTTCATCTGTTCAACTGTGCCGAACTCACCCGATGAACTGACATCCACAACAAGCATGACCGTCAGCTCGCGTTCTTCCTCGAATATTTTGACGTAAGGATGGCCCATACGCGCCGTAACGTTCCAGTCGATGGTCCGAATATCATCGCCAAGCTGGTATTCCCGAACCTCGGCGAATTCCATACCGCGTCCCTTAAAAACGGAATGATATTCACCCGAAAAGACATCGTTGACCAGGCCCCTGGTTTGAATTTCAATGCGTTTAACTTTTTTTAATATTTCCTTTGGAATCACAACAGCATTTCTTTCTCGATGTTATTGTCAGATTTATTAATCTCTATGGAACTTCAATTCTGTTGATAATTTTACGTACCACGTCCTCAGCCGTTATTTCTTCCGCTTCAGCCTCGTACGTCACAATAACACGATGCCGCAGGACATCCAAACCGATTGAACGCACGTCTTCGGGGGTCACATAGCCACGTCGACGCAGGAATGCATGTGCCCGGGCAGCCAGGCTGAGATTAATGGAAGCACGCGGTGAAGCACCGAACGCAATGAGATCCTGTAAATCATCCAATCCGAAATCCTTCGGCTGACGCGTGGCAAACACAATATCAACAATATAGTTCTCTATTTTTGGATCGATATACACATCATGAATGACCTTCTTGGCTTTGATGATGTCGTTGGGCGAAACAACCGGTTTGGCCTGCGGTATATCGACCTGCGTCATCCGACGCATAATTTCCAGTTCTTCTTCCCGATTGGGGTATCCCACTGAGAGTTTAAGCATAAAACGGTCGACCTGTGCCTCAGGCAACGGATAGGTACCCTCCTGTTCGATCGGATTCTGTGTTGCCAAAACCAAAAACGGACTGGGCAGTTTATATGTTGAATCACCGATCGTCACCTGGCGTTCCTGCATGGCCTCGAGCAAGGCGGATTGTACCTTGGCCGGCGAGCGGTTGATTTCATCGGCAAGTACCAGATTGGAAAACACCGGACCCAGCTTTGGGGTAAACTGGCCTTTGTGCTGGTCATATATCATGGTACCGACAATATCTGCCGGCAGCAAATCCGGTGTAAATTGTATACGTTGAAACTGTGTTTTGATGACTGCGGATAATGTTTTTACCGCCATGGTTTTTGCCAATCCCGGAACACCCTCCAATAAAATGTGGCCATCAGCCAGCAATCCGATCAGTAAACGTTCAATCATATATTTTTGACCGACGATGACCTTGGCAACCTCATCCATAATCCGGTCGACAAAATTACTTTCCTTTTCAATTCTGGCGTTGATTGCTTTGATATCGATATTCATTTATCCTCCTAATTTCAGCTTTTTTATTCTGTTTTATCGTTTTCCCGGAAACCATTCAATTCTCCACGTCTACTTTTTTGCAGCATGGCCTCCACCAGGGTATAAAAACGCTCCAGTTCACTTTTTTCTGCAGATTCACCGGAAAACTTGATCACGTCCGACCGTTTTAAAATTTCTTCAACATCGTTCACAAACCGGGAATCCATATCCAAAGCTTTCAAAGACCGGATGACTTCATCCGTAAGAAAAACTGATCCGGCAATTTGGAATTTATCACGCAAGAACCGGCGCAATAAGCGGGATAAAAAGGCGATGCCCTCAGCCACTTTCAGTCCGGGATCATCCAGGTCCAGGCTACCGGCGAGTTCGCGTAAGCACTGTTCTTCAATAGAAATTTTCTCCTCTACTTCATTTACAGCTTGCCGGTTCTTTTTCCTGCGGTCCATTAAAAAAAAGACCAATACGAGCGCACCTAATACCAGCAGGGGAATTGTGATATAATACCACTTGATCGAACCGGGCTCAGGTAACGGATCCAATATCTCCACCTCGATTCGATTTGTGGTTAACCGGAATTCCTCATTCGATGCCAAATCCGTATATTGTATAACCATGCCTTCAATGTATCCCATGCCCAAACTTTTGGGCTTGAGGATATATTGGTATTCCTGTACCGCTTTGCGCAAGCCGGATTCGCTGACAACCCGGTTTGAATTGGTATTTCCAAAAATTTCAAAATTTTCAATAATCGGATTGTCGAAATGATGAATTTCATATCGGTCGAGATCACCATACCATTCCAAATGAATGGTAAAAAGCATTTCCCGGTTGAAAGGCAGTTTTGTTTTATCCACAAAAGCTTTTAACTGAATGCCGGATTCTCCGGCGACCGGTTGTACGGTAACGGAATCCTGGCTGGACACGCTTGCGGAAAACATATATAGTAAAAGTAACAGAAAGGGGATTCGTACATTTATTCCTTTTCGCACTTGTTCACCTTTATGCTTTTGATTAATAATCAAGAAAAAGCCGAAAACTAGTGTCATCGGCTTATGGGTAAAATATTTTAAAAGATAAGCTAGCCTGCATTATTCATAAAGTCAAATTATAGGTTCAGAATGATCTCGGTGTCCAAAACGAAGTTCAGAATCACCAACTCTTGTAA
>JAFGEC010000580.1 GCA_016931775.1 Candidatus Zhuqueibacterota bacterium
CATCCTTACAAATATTAAAATCATATAAATTTGGCAAATGGAGGTGCGTCGCACCTATCCTGTGCCACCCGTAACTGAGGTTTTACTACCTGGCACATTCTCCCCTTGACATTTACCTCATTTATTAATAATATAATACATTCCTTAACAATCGAATACGCTGTTTTTATCCCGACTCCACTCCAAACCGACTATTTTCGCCATTTTGTGAAAAAAAGGAGATACTCATGAAATGCAAGGTTTTTTGTATGATTGCATTGCTTGTTTTTATTGCTCAACCGGGCGGTGCCTGGGATACTGTTTCCATCGAAAAAATGACGGAACTGGCCGCCCTGCAGGCCGGATACGAACTGGAACATCCCATCCTGAAGACGCACCGGCCGCTCTATGGTACAAATGAGCAAATTGTTGCATACAGTGCCTCTTTTTCTTCCGACGACGGTAAAAATTTTCATATTCTCCTGTCGGCGGACAGGAATCAACCGCCGGTATTTTGCCACGCAACCGGGCACGGTTTTATTACGGATGATATCGACCGGCATTCTTTACTGGCACAGAAAAAGCTGGCAAAACCGGAATTCAGAAAAATTTATTATTTTGGCTTCGGGGAGGTCTGGTACCTTTTTACTCAGGGAGAGGAAACGGTGTATGTGAACAGCCGGCCGCCCGGGTATGTTTACACACGTCAGGAATTCGACCGCCATCGTAATGGATTAAAAAAAGTACTGCCCCGTAAGGATGTAGCTGAAATTCAAAAGCATTGGCAGTTACTTATAAATGGTATTTCTATGACAACAGGACAAAAGCACCGTATCCCCATGTGGCAGCTGGTTCCGGATTTTGACTGGCATTACGGCTGCTCTCCAACTGCCGCGGCGGATGTTCTCGGGTATTATGACATCGCTTACGGATATGCCAATCTGTTGCGGTATTTTTATCTTGAATACGACGGCCTGTCCTCCCATGCTGATGATTACACCGTTCCCGATCTGACAAAAATATTAAAGGAAAAATTCGGAACCACCGAGGGTGGGGCCACTGTCGACGCCTCTATGGGCAAGCATATGCGGGATGCCGCAATGGAACAGGACGGTAACTACAACTGGGGCAGCTATGGACTTAAATTCGGTGAAATCTGGGAAAAGGTTAAAGAAGAGGTAAATGGGGGGTATCCTTCCGTCCTGAACGTGGACCTGGCCGGAGTGGATGGCTTTCATTCCATGCCTGTTTTCGGTTACGAGGAAGATCCGGATAAAGTACTACTGTATGATACCTGGAACCATCTGAGCGGTGAGAACTGGTGGTCCACCAGCCAATTCAATTTTTCAAGCCTTGCCTGGGTTCACCCGCCTTTGACGCAAACGGAAAAAGGTATCACCCTTACCGCTCTAAAAGGGGAGATCGAGGCAACCGTTGCCGACGGGGAAACCGTCTTGTCCAACCGTGTAAAAACCATCACATGGGATTGTGATCGTCCCGGTTTTGGTAAAGTATCGATTTACCTCAGCACCAATAGCGGCAATTCACCCTGGAATCTTCTGGCAGATTTAACCGGCAATCCCGGTCAATGGGATTGGATGCCCGATTTACAGCATGCCGGTCAGCGGAACCGGCTCCGGATCAAGTGGTTCGATGACGGCGGTACTTGTATCGGTGAGGATGCCAGTTATTCCAATTTTGAGGTGCAGAATTCTTCCCTTGTTGAGTTGCGCGACGGGCAAAACGTGCTGCAGTACTGGCCGGACGGCGCACGGATTATTGCCAACAGCAATCAATGGGGAATCATTGCCCTGTATCAGGAGGAGAGGAAACATAACGAACTTCAGTTATATGCGACAACGGAATTTACCAGTTCGGCTGTCACCGATGTGGTCGATATCTCCGACGGACGAATATGGGGAATGTGTGCCGTTAACCTTGGGCCGCCTAATCCGCCGAGCGGACCCTTTGGCGTGCAGGTGACGGGAGAAGGGAAGGGGTATTTGCAATATGTCGCGAGCAAGGAGCTGGGATGGGGAGTGGCCGAAAACACCGTGGAATACTGGGGCAGCGATGATTATGTCAAGGCATATCATCTCTATGTGGAAGAAAATCAAAGCGTGATGTCGATTACCAATTACGTATTCCTGGAAAACCTGAGCAGCGCGGATTTTGAAATCATGTTGTTCGACATGACCAAGCGTTATTATAATTTTGATGACAATATCCGTACCGCCAATACCAACGGTTTTGGTGGAAATGAAAAGTTCATTTTACCCAAATTGCAGCCAGGGCGCTTTCTTGTCGTCGTACGGCAGCGGCACGAACCATTCAAAGTGGGATCGTTCCGGCTCACACTGGACAGCGAGTCCGGTTATAATATCACCCCCGTGGATTTAAACAAGCCCGATACGCTGATGTATTCATCCGCCGTATTGCCGATGCCCGCCGGGCCCGATGAGTGGTATGTGGCCGGTGTGGCACCGCTGGATGATTCAAAATGGAAAATTCAGGCCGGTCTGAACGAAAATTTCGATGACGGTGTGACATCAGCCCTCGGCGGCCCGAACTTGAATTTTGTGGTTGTCAAAAGGCCGCCTGCACAGGAGAAAAAATCGTCCATAAGTGCAGACAAGATATTTTTACGTCTCGTTCGAATGAGCAGGGCGGGCCGGGCGCGGCTCGAGATACTGTCGCCGCAGGATAAAAAGCCGTTCGTGGAGGGCGAAAACCGCGGCCGCCAGTGGCCGGCCAACCGGCATTTTCATCTTGTCCCGATAAACAGCACCACACCGCTGTGCAGTCTGGTGGTGCGTGTATGGACGGACGATCAAAAACTGCTCCGTTGCGGTATTATTCCTATGGGAGTCCGTGACATGTTTTCCCGGACCAACGTGTGGGGTCAGCAGGGATCGGCAAGAGAAGAGGGACGTAATGTAAAATCCGGATTCCTGATTATATGGAGCCCAAAGGTTTACAAGGAACCGTTTACCTATCATATGGCGACAAAAATATTTACCGGTGTTGAAACCGAACCTGGGGTGCCGAGGGATTTTTATCTGACCGCCTATCCCAATCCTTTTGTCAACCGGATAACGGTTACGTTGAATGGGCTTGTTGCCCGGTCCTGTAATATGGAAGTTTATGATATATGCGGCAGAAAAGTGTATATACCATTTGACATTCAGGAGGCGGAATGCGGGCGTTTATGGATTTTGGATACCCGTTCCCTAACTTCGGGCGCTTATTTTATCCGGGCGAAGGAGATGGGTATAAAACCGGTAAAGGTGATGAAGGTGCGGTAGGGGTCGATGTGAAAAGCGGTCAAATAACGCAGGTTTTGAGCAAATTCAGCATGAAATTCTAAAAAAAGAGTAATTGCGATTTATGTAAAAAAATGATATAACTGCAAAGGACAAGAAAAAAATGAAAAATTTTGACAAATAAAGTGATTGGATGTACAATAAAGATTTTTCGAAATTTGGGACCTGGATTATTGGAACCAGTGTACCAGCAATGATTGGAGGTACGTTATAAAAAGAACAAGTTTGTTCAGTTTATTTATTTTGTTTCTGTTAACCATAATGAGTTGCCAGAAGACTGTTACGGACATTACCTCCGAAAAGAAAACAGTTAAAGCAGTAATTGACAACTATGCCAAAAGCTGGATTACAGAGGACATCGAGCTTTATAGTTCTACGATGATGCCTGATGAATCATTAATACATGTGGGTGGCTCACGGGGATTAAATTGGATAGAGGGCTGGACTGAACTGAAAGAGATTATTGTCAAACAAAATCAGTCTTTTAATGAAACGGATATTGATGAAAAAAAAGCATGGATTAATTTTTCACAATCCGGTGAATTCGCATGGGCAGTTACGTTATGGGATCTGAAAACGATATTAAACGATGGAACAAAATGTCTTATTCCA
>JAFGEC010000079.1 GCA_016931775.1 Candidatus Zhuqueibacterota bacterium
ATATCTTGATCTGAAAAATTCTTGATCCGCACGTTTATCGACGGTCCCTCACCTTCCCGGTGAACGGGAACAAGGTCTATTTGCCCGGCAATTTCCAGGCGATTTAAAATCCACTGGGAGAGACGCCATACCATTTTTTCAATCCCTTCCCACTCTCTGGTCAGCATTCCCGGATTGTACTCCCATTCCATCTGATAGGCGCCGTCCACATTTTCACGCGGTTCGCCGCCGTTTGCGCCGATGATGGCAAACCGCGCACCAAGAAAGTTACCTTTCCGATCCACAGCCACGACAACAGGCGCAGCCCAGGAATCCGAATTGTTCAATATAAGATTATAGGTTTTGCCGGGCGGATAAGCCGTGGTTTTGACGCCTGCAACATTTTTACCGTCAAAATAACTCAAATCCAAAGACTCACCCAGGATTTCCTTACCTTTGGCGGTCAAACCTTCAACTTTCATGCCTTCAGAGGAGCGAGTCAGGTGCAATAGAGACGACTGCATATTCCGCAACGGATACCATTTGTCTTTATTGGGAAAATCGCCGAGGATTAATATTCCGCCACCGTTTTGGTGAAAAGCGACAAGGCGCTCCAGGGCGGTTTTTGAAAAATTGCCACGGACATACGGCAGAATGAGCAGTTTGGATAAATTCCAACTCAACGATTCCAATCCCGCATGGTCGATTTTCCGGTACCGAACGTTTTTTTCCGTCAAAAGCCGGACCACGTCCTCGGCGGTATAATCTTTGTGCGGTAGAAAACCGGCATCCTGAAAAACAAGGACCGGATCGGCGGCGGAAAAAATCGGCCGGTTTGCGATAACAAATAAAAAAAACATCCAAAATTTAAAGAGTTTCATAATGGCTCCGGCGTTATTTTTATCGAATCAGCAACATTTGCCCGTGTGCGGTTTGTCCTATAGCTTGCAATTGATAGAAATACAATCCGGACGCGACGGCCTCGCCATTGCTATCTCTCCCATCCCATAAAACGGAATGGATTCCCTTCGATCGGAATCCGCGTATCAAATCCCTTACCTTTTTTCCGGCGAGATTATATACCGTCAATCGCACATCATCTCCCTTGCTCAGTTCAAATTTTATGGTTGTGCCGGGATTTAGGGGATTGGGGTAATTTTGGTGTAATTTTATAGAATGCGGCAACTCATAGCGTACTTTTTTTTTGACGGAACTTTGTACCGTATCCGGCTCATAAAACGAGCTCAAAAAACCGTGCATGCACACATTCAACACCATGGTTTCCCATGTGGTAAATTCATTGGCGATCACCAGCGACCATCCTTCGGTGTAGCGTTTCTGTTCCGGCAGTATATTCCACGCAGGATAGACCTTTTCCCAGACCACCTTGGTATAGTCCGCATCACCGGGAGTCACAACAGGGCCGTAAACGACAATACCGGGTACATTTCCCAAACCGGCTTTGCAGGTGAAATAGGAATCCAGATGCAGCGGATTATTGGGTGGATTGACACCGAGCCCCGTCACGTAGGACTTGCCGAGGGGATTGAGTCCCAGCGAATAATCTGCAAGCTGGCTGACGCCATCCAGATATTTCTGCTCTCGGGTGAGCCGGTACATGAGCATCATCGGTTCGGCATAGCGCCCCTGATTGGTCGCAGTCCCCCATGCCAAATTCGGTGCTTCCCCGATGGGATAAGGCTGGCTGTTTAAAACATCGAGTTGATGGTCCGCGGATTGTTTCAGCAGGTTTAAAAACGAATTACGGATTCCGGGGTCGGTTGTCCGTTCCGTTATCAGGTAGCCGAAAAAGTACGGGGTAAAAATCATACCGTCCCTTATGGTATTCAAATTCCACCAGATGGTGTGGTACTGTTCCGGCCAGCCGGGATTGCCGAGAAGGTATGCGGCATTTTCCTTGAAGGCGTTATGATATTCATCTTTTCCAGTGATCAGGTAAAGTTGCAATGCGGCATACATCTTTTGTGCGGCATGAGCCGTCTCGAGCTTTTGGTCCTGCAGGTAATTCCACGCCCGTATAGCCCGGTCCAGCAGCTCACCGGCACGTTCCGCATTGAATGGTTGAACGAGTCTGGCGGCATGGGCAAACAAACCTGCGCCAACGGCCGTAGTGTGGCCGTATACGCGGTATGTGCGATAGGCAAGTTTATCCGTTTCTGCATTCACCACCCCGTATTCGGGATGGCGGTCCGCCTCGGTTCCGCCCCTTACGCCGCCGTTTTCGTCCTGCAGAAATTCCCACACGAGAATGCCCCACAAGACTTCATCCAGCCAGTCCGGAATGCCGTTTCCCGATTCCGGCAGATTGTACTGCCGGTCGATAAAACGGTCCGGGTATGCGTCAAATATATTCAGCATCCATGCAGGAATGAGCGTATGCCCGAAACGCCGGTCAAAATCACCTGCGTCATGATACCCGCCGCGGATATCCATTTTGGGGCCGCGGGAAGGGATAAAACCGGGCGGATCCGATTCCGTTATTTCAACAGAGGTATGGCAGGCGCCGCGTGTATATTTCGTAAAGGGCTCCTCAAGGGCAATTCCGCATCGTTGGTGGTATAATCCCCGAATATGAACAAAGGATATCTGTTCCGTGTACTCTTCACCGACACCGAATGAAAAAGAGCGCCCGAATCCCGGTATCGAAATATAATAAGGCCCGCCTTCAGGTAACCCGGATAAATCCAGGCGGTATACATGTTCACCGCAGCCGCGCTCCTTGATGTCCGTTGGAGACGGATCCGTATTATCACCCCAGTACTCTGCCGTACCGGACAACACCGGTGTTCCGGACAGGTCATCAATCACCTCATAAGCAGGATTTGAATCCAGCTTTCTCGCGCCCAGATCCCCGAGGAATACACCGAAATTCGCATACCGAACGCCGGATTTACCGAAATATCCGACCTGGTTCACACGGATCGATTCACACAGGCATGTTTTATCGTTGTAAGTAAAGGTCGTCACACTATATGGCGTTTGGATATTAAAAACGGCATCATTTTCAAACGTCCCCTGGAATTCCAGGTACATGTGATGCCGCTGGGTCATGGGATATCCCGGCCACTGGGCTTTCTCCTCATACCACACGTAGGAATACCGGCCCACGGCCGACGGTTCCGATTCGTTGACGAGCCAGAGTGCCGGATCCTGCAGGGGCACGGCCTCCTTGTCTTCTGTCTCAATTACAATGACGATCACGTTTGAAGAGGCGGTGCCTACATGGACGATTTTTTCGGCATGGATTGTTGAAACAGCAATAATACACAGCACAAAAAAACAATATCGATTCAACATCGTTTCAACCTTTCGCGGTTTTTTCAAATATAATCTTTGCATTTTAAAAGGATAATATATCCTCTTTATCAATTATGTGAGCCGAAAGGCCCCATCCACCACCTTTCTGGTTTACCTTGATGCAATATAAGATCCGGGTTCTCCGCCGCAACCATTCGGGCAATTTGAGAATGCACTTCCGGATTGCTGCGCGAATCGCCATAGGTAATAATTTTAATTTTTTCTGCATCCCGTGTGGGCGCTGTTTTGAATTGCCATATCTGTGTTTTTTCACCGTTCCACAGACATCTGTAAAAATACGTCGTTCCGGTCAGCAATCCGGTCAGCTTTATTTCATGCAGTTTCTTTGCAGACGATTCTTTCATTGACATATTCAATTGAAGCCTGTCGAGTCCGTATTGTATCTCTCCGATGAATGGGCCGGTGGTTTCCCACATGATCACGATACCGGACGACGACACATTCTGCAGGTAGGGATAAATATGTAAAGTTGCGGGAGCATCACTCGCCTTGAGCATCACAGGTATGACAAAAAGAGTCAGAAATATTTTTTTCCCCATTTTACTTGTCCTTTACTTGTGGGTATAAATCGATCAATTCGTACATTTATGACCATCTATTCATAAATTTATATCATCAAATAATTCAGGTTATGCCGTATTCCGAAATTTTATCATAAAATATAACGGATCTATTCCGTTATCGCAATTGATAAATACCGAGAAATCATCAGCATCAGGTTTTTCACCTGTCAAAAGCAACCGTTTTATTACACCCAAAATCAACTTTTATCTATTATTCCTTTACCACAGCAAGAGGTTGTGGCGTGATATAAGCACCCAAAGTAAGCCGGTGATTCGTTTATAAAATTTTTATCCGTCTCTACTCAAAAACAAGTACATTTTCACCTGCGGACAATTTGTAGCTTTTTTGTATCTCTTTCGATTGAACATCAAGCCCAAAAGGCCGGTTTGTTTCGACTATAATGTTTCTCCCTTTCCGGCCGGTACTTTTTGCTTCACAAATGAGATCCGCGCTTACATCACCAAACCGGAATCGCCGGATGCCGTGCCTGTCGTTGCGTAAAAGATGCCATTTTATCGTATTTTTCGCCGCATCCGCCCGGATTCCAATTACGTTTTCAAACAGCAGGGCAATCGGCCCTAATCCGGTGAATCCGACAAAGTCGGGACGTGATTTCTTTCCGGGTTCGATATAATCGGGCGCATAATTTTCCCATAGTGTTCCGGTCTTTTGATATACGTGATAAATTCCGTTAATATATTTACATGACGCCTCAAAAGCAAATTCTTCGTATCCGGCAAGTTCCAGCCCTTTTATGACCATATAGGTTGTCGGAGCCCAGTTGGAACCACGCCAGTATCCTCCCCTTTCATTATAAAATTTTTCATCTGCGGCATGCGAGGGAAAAGGCATCTCACGCCAGAAGGACTTTGGATCTTTCAAATGGTTAACCAAACGCTCCGCCCGTTCCCGGGTCACAATGTCGGCAAAAAGAGGCCAAAAGCAGGCAATGGTCTTCCATTTGATCTGTTCCCCGTCTCTATTGACATCGTAATAAAGCCCGTCAGCCTCATTCCACATCCATAGATTGACCCTTTCCCCGATCGTTTCCGCCCGGTCGTGAAAATACTTTTCCCGTTTTTCATCACCCGTCTCCCGGCACATATGGGCTAAATCGCGATACATGACCACCATTTGACAGGACATATCAATCCAACCGGATCCGTTACGGGGCGTATTATCCATTCCGGAGCCCAGTCCGGTATTCCAATATAAACCGTGTTTTGTTGCAGGAATTCGCCGGTATTTTTCCAGCCACTCGGCATATTTTTCCAGAACCGGTATAACAGTCTTGAAGCGTGATTTATCTCCCGTTATTTTATAGGATTCTTTTTCAGCCCAACTGAACAGCGGCGGATTAATTAAATTCCGGGTGCCCAAATAATCCAAAAAATAGTAAAAATCCGTTCCATCAGATTCACGAATTTCACGGCAAATAAAACCGTTTTTATGCTGGCTGCAATAAAAATTATCCAATGACTGAATCGCAGGAAAAATATAATCGGCATAACGTGCGAACATGACCATAAAAATGGTGTCCCATTGAAATATATTGGCACTGAAAGCTTCATCCAAGTAATTCGACACAAAAGTGGATCCCTTTTCCGGTTGTTTCATTTTTGAAAAGGCCATCTCCCAGGCTGCCCAATACAAATCAATCCAGCCGGATTGATCGGTTAAAACCGGAACAGGCAGGTCTTGTTTGACTTGAGAATAAACGGGAACCGGTTCGGGGGTGTAATATTCTTTATCAAAATAAATTCCACGGTCACGTCCGGGCAAGGCATTAAAACAGATTAAAATTGTCAGCACAACGGTGATCAAATACCTCAATTTTCGTTTTCCTCTTGATAATTTGCATCGGTTTTTCTCTCAAAGAGTGAATCAAAGAATTCAGGATTCACTTGAATATCACAAAACACATAATGATAATTCGGGTTACCGTTGATAGACGTCTCGATGTCCATGGCAAACGTTACGCCTTTAAACACCTGGTAATTATTATAGTACTTTTCCATGGTAATAAAAACGCCATCGACCAATCTCGAATCGACTTCTTTAACAATGAGGAATGTTTGGGTATGAATAAAAATATACCGGTCAAAATGTAGAGTTGTCAATCGAACGTGATAACACATCCCCTGCGACGTGGATTCGGTCTCCAGCAGCTCAGTTTTGGCACCGTAACGGGCAGGATGTAACAAAATCCCGTACCAGTCTCCCCATTCTCTCACGATCTGTTCCTGATATTCACACATGGCTTCAAAACGGTCCGTATTGGGATCTTTCCACACGGCTTTTGTCCGATCGCAATACTGGATAATGGTACCCTCAAACCAGTAATTATCAATCCGCACTTTGCCGTCCCGGGATAAACAGATTTCCAATGGCATCATGGTCCAATCCAAGCCATACAGTTGATTTCGTCCTATCATCCGGATGGATTGGATGGAATCTAATGCCTGCATCCCCCCCCGGGCATAAATGTGCCTCTCCAGCAGCGCGTCCATATCCATTTTGTTTTCGGCACCGAAGGTAAAAATTTTACATACCAGACAGATCACAGCCACGAATCGGATTTTTATCATTGCCGCCCCAACTGTTTATTGGGCCGGTCAGCCATGTCAAAAACCAGCGTCCCTCCGTTGATAATGTCCTCATGCCGGACGTAAAGTTTTTCATATGGCTTGCCGTTGAGCCACGCCGATTGGATGTAGATATTCATATCGGATACATTCCTGGCCTGTATGGTAAACTTCTTCCCGTGATAAAATTCAGGATGGAGACTTATGCTTACTTTTTCGAATAAAGGACTTGATAAACGATACAAATTATCGCCCGGACAGTAAGGATAAAGTCCCATGGCTGAAAAAACATACCATGCCGATATGGTGCCCGTATCATCGTTTCCCGGAATTCCTGCCGGCCCGGTGGAAAAATGCTTTTTCATATATTTATGCACAAATTTTTGTGTCTTCCACCCTTCACCCTTGAAGTAAGTGTACAGATAAGGATAGGCCATATCCGGCTCATTCCATAGCACGTAGAGCTCTCTATCAAAACATTCGTCCAATTTCCGGATCAAGGCTTGCTCATCCCCCATCAGCCGGCATAAACCCGGAACATCGTGATTGACAAAAAACAAATAATGCCAGGCACTGCCTTCAACAAAACCGGGTGAGCCCGGCCACTCGTTGGTGAAAACAGGATCGAACGGACTCAACCAGCTTCCGTCCCTGAATCTGGGCCGAAAAAAGCCGGAATCCCGGTCATATAGATTCCGATAATAACCGCTATGCTTTTTCAAAACTTGATAATCATTAATTAGGGCTTCCTGAAAAAGTCCGAGTAAATAACATTATGGGCACCCGGTTCCAAGCACGGGCGTCCATCGCTCTTTGAAATA
>JAFGEC010000581.1 GCA_016931775.1 Candidatus Zhuqueibacterota bacterium
GTCATTGACCTCCTCGATGGTCAAATTCTTCACTTTTTCCGGAAACAGCTTCAGAAATCCCCCAATTCCGTAGAACCGGTCATCCAGCTGATAACCCAATCGTGCGGAGGTCGTCGGTGCAAAATGCAGATAATATTTGCACAGAAAATTTTGAGTCAATTCAAATTCGTCCTGCTGTAATCCGTTATCGACCAGTTTTTGCAGTTCCCGGACAGCCGCACGCAAAACAAAATGCCGGGCCTGGTTTTGTACCGGACGGATCCAGATTTGAAAAATTTGCTGCCTTCTTGCGACATTGGGGGGCGGAAACCGGCGTGCGTGGCCCTGAGGGAAAGCCTCGATATAGGAATAATCACCATAATTCATTCCCCTTGCCTCGCGGATGACCTGGTACAAATGACTGGCGGTGCTTCTATGCTCCCCGAACCAGGAGTTGGCCAGCCACACGGCGTAAAAATCACCGTCGCTGCGTAAAAGATCGATAGGAAAACCGAAACTGATGGCTGTGGATTCCGTATCCTTTTCGATTAATAACACCTGCAGACCCTGGATGGGCTCGGGTACCGGAGCCGGCGGTACCGGAATACCGGATTGAGGCAGCGCGGAAAAGGTTTTTTGAAATTCTTTAACCAAACCGCCATCAAGGGCACCACCCATTCCAACGGTCAGCATGTCCTGTGTATAATGATTACGGTAAAATTCCTTGACATCGTCGAGTGTCAGTTTTTTTACACTGCCGATCAATCCGCTTTCAGGATGAGCGTATGGCGTACCCTCAAAAATAAACTGATACAGCGCCTGCTTACCGAGCTCTTCGTCATTTGAATACCGTAAAATATTTTCCAAATAATTCAACATGTCGCTGCGGATTCGTTCGAAGTCCTTGACGTCAAAAGCCGGTTCCAGTACGGCCTGCTTGAATAATTCGGAATATTCCGCCCACTTGTCCTTGTGTACCCTGCCGCTGATCACGGTCATCTCTTTATCAATAAAAGCGGAATAATCCGAAGCCATCGGATAAAGTTTTTTCAGAATTTGTTCATAGTTGTTATATTTTGTCGACGCATTGGCCAGCATATTGGCGGTCAGGGTGGCCAGACCTTCCTTGCCGGCCGGATCATCCTGCGACCCGGTTCGGAATAGTAATCGGACGGATATCGTCGGATCGTCAGCGTTCAAAATTTCCGTTTGAATGGTTTTTGGGTTACATGCCGTCATAAGCAATCCGAATAAAAAAAGTACGAAAATTAATCGCCTCATCTCACATGCCTCCTTTCAACACTGCAACCGTCCGTTGAGTATCCGTAAAATAACGTTTTACCGCGGATTGTATATTTTCAGGAGTAACATTTTCCAGCGTCGCGTAATAACGGTCGACGGCATCCACATCACCGGTGAGAGCAATAAACCGGGCAAGCCGGCCGGCCACTTGGGATGGGGTATCCAGATTCATCAGAAAGGCGTATTTATTGTGACTCGCCAGTTTTTCCAGATCGTTTTCACTAACCGGTTCATTTGTGAATTTGACCAGGGTCTCCTCGATTTCTTGAACGACGGCTTCTATGTCATCCGGATTTTTAATCATCGTATAGATTTCATTCAAAGCCGGATCACGGTTAGAGCTCACCTCGGCTCTAATAAATTGTACCCGCTGTTCATTGATGACGAGTTTTTTATAGATATCGCTGGTCTCCCCAAATGCAAGATCGCAAAAAAGATCACACGCCGCAAGGTCGATATTATCCGGATCAAAAGCGATACCCTTATACGCCAAGACAACGATGGGCAGGGTTCGCCCTTTAAAGGTAATATTTACCTTCCTCCCTTTCTTCTGTTCCGGTTCAACCGGAATTTTGGGCGCGATATATCCCTTTTGCCAGTTGCCGTAATATTTTTCAACCTCGGTATAAAAATGTTGCGGATCGATGTCGCCGGTTGCCAGAAGCACGACGTTTTCGGGACGATAATACCGGTTGTAAAACTTTTTGCTGTATTCATACATTCCGGGCATGGCTTCAATATCCTTTCGAAATCCGATGACGGTATGCCGGTATGTGTGTTGATCGAAAGCCGTTGCTAAAATATTTTCGTTGAGCAACATCCAGGGGGAGGATAAACTTTTTAAATACTCGCCGTGCACCGCCCCTGCCTCGGTTTTAAAGGCCTGTTCGGTGTAATCCAGATTTTGGAACCGATCGCTTTCCAGCGTGAGAATCGTCTGCAAATCTTCCTTGGAAAAATCGACGTGATAACAGGTATAGTCATCGGTGGTATATGCATTGATATTCGCTCCCATTTCGGTCATCATGCGATCGTAAACAGATCCCGGATAATTTTTGGTACCGCGAAACATCATGTGCTCGAAAAAATGCGCGAAACCCGTATAACCTGGCTCATACTCATCCCGGCTGCCGGTTCGCACGATGGAGTAAAAAGAAACGAGGCCGGGACTGGACATGGGTATAACAAAAACCTTGAGATCATTTGCCAGAGTCTTTTTATGGACCTTGTAAGGAAAAATACCATTCTGTGCAGCGGCATGTCCCAACATACAGAGGCTGATCACGAACATAACAATCCTTTTCATATAACACTCCCGGTCTTGTTCATATGCACCTTAACAAGAGATACGTATCGGTATCTATTAATTTAAAAATTCAAGAGAGATTAGCAAATGATTTATTTAGCGGGCCAGAACGACCTTTCGTACGCAACTTGTGGAACCGGCATTAACATGCAGAAAATACAAACCGCTGGGGACGGGACGATGATTCTCATCATCTCCATTCCACAGGATACGATATCGCCCCGCACGACACCGGGCGTTCAGCAGTGATTTAACGCACGATCCCCGGAGATCAAAAACGCGAACAACGGCAACATTTTCCTCAGGCAGAGTGATATCGATGGTTGTGGCGCCGTTGAACGGATTGGGAAAAGCGGGCGAAACATCAAAACCGGCGGGTATGGCGGATGTTACTGAAACCACCGGCGAATAAGAAATACTTCCGTCAAAATCGATCTGCCGTAACCGGTACGACAGATCACTGCTTCCCGGAAGAGTATCGATAAACCGGTACTGCCGGGGAGAGGCCGAGGTGCCGGCGCCGGGTACAAAACCGACCTTGATAAAATCGCTATTTGTTTGCCGTTCGACATCAAATCCCAAATTATGGGTCTCACTCTCCGTTATCCATTCCAGCTTCACATCATTCCGGTCGCGAATAGCGGTAAACGACACCAGTTCCACCGGAACAATCCTGCTGATGGACAGCTGGGATGTATTGCCTGCCGCATCGGTTGTTGTGGCTGAAACATACGCCTGATTTATTGTGCCGTTCCAGTTATAATTGCCGAATTGGTTGGCATTCGCCGAACCTACAAAGGTTTGAGCCTCTTCACCTGTGTCGGAATAGATTTCGACCACACTGTACGGCACGGTAAAACCAAAAATGTTGGTTGAACTGGCGTTGAGGATAAAAGGACTCCCCAATTCGGTGTTGCCGCCTGCCAAAAGCGTGATGGGAGGCTGACCATTATTGTAAATGGAATTCCGGGTAACGGTATTGCCGATAGTCCCATTATCCTTGATCAGAATGGGGTACTTGGCACAACCCGAAATTCTGTTATTGGGGCCCAGCGTGTTGAAATTGGCGCCCTTGAGAACAATAATACCCGAATTTTGACTCGTAAGCGTACCGCCGGGATTTGAGCCGATAAAATTTTCCGATACGGTATTAAAGGAGGTTCCGGTATATTCCAATTTCACCGCAGCGATGGGTGTCAGTTCGGTGTCCGGCACATCGGCCAGGATCACGTTGGCCGGTCCGATGGTGTTGTAGGTCGGTTTTTTATTGCGACTATCGGCAGTCAGATACACGCCATTTGCGCCGTTGGGCACGGTTATTGATGCGGAGGCATTGGTGCCGATATAATTGCCCCTGATAAAGTTATGTTGACAATCGCCAAAAATCTGGATGCCGTTCTGGTCGTTTCCGGAAATATAGTTCCGTTCACTGGGAGCGAGGCCGCCGATATAGTTGTAAGATGGTCCGGCCCAGAGGAAAATCCCCGCCTCCCGGTTGGGCACCGCCGTTTCACCATCCCCGCCGATGCCGAGATAATTGCCCAAAATATAATTGTTGCTGGTATTTTCAATGCGCAGTTCGATGGCGGAACGTCCGCTGGCCCCGATGATATTGCCTTCGCCGGGATTGCTGCCGCCGATGACGTTGCCGTGGGTGCCGTGCAGCAGGTAAATCGCCGCGAACAGACTGTCCTTTGGGGCATCAGGATTGTAAAGACCAAACTCTCCCCAGCCGTTACCCACGGCCTTGACCCCATATTTGTTCACGCCGATACAATTGCCGACGATCCTGTTCGAGTGGGTGTTGCTGTGAATGATCTCGATGGCTTCGTAATAAAAACCGCCGATCAGATTTTTTTTGCGGTCGCCCACTCCGCCGATCAGGTTATGATGGGCACCTTCGCGGATATTGATGCCGTTGCTCTTTTTTACCTTGAACGAGGCCTCGCCGGTGGGTTCCAGGCCGATATAACAGCCTTCGATGGTGTTATGATGGGCGTTTTCGCCTGCGATCCAGATATGATGAGCTCTAAAACGCCCGATACAGAGGCCGCTTATTTTATTATAAGCCGACGTAAAAACAACAGCGGGTAATTCGACGGGAGATACTTGGCCCGTGATCACAATCTCCAGTCCGTCGGGATTGGTATCACCCATATTCCGCTCCTGGCTGAAACCATCGATAAAAGTGCCGTCATCGCTGATCTCCGGCAGCGCAGATGTGTAAATAAATTCCCAAGTACCCCGCTTGGCGTCATAATTGGGATCGATTGTCGGTAGTGCAAAATTGACCGTATCCGCCCCGGGATTATTAGCGGCCTGCTGCATGGCCCAGTTCAGCGAGCCTTCTCCCTCCATGGCTGTGTGTGTGACAGTAAAGGTGCCGGCGAAGACGGGTGTACAAATGAGCAAAAGATGCCAAATCTTAATCATTGCCGAATCTCCAAATAATGTGCGTATGATGCCTGAACGATGCCATTCGTTTTGCATTACGATATCTTTTAAACTTTTTTTACCTGCAAAAGCGACGGCACCGCTCTTGCGCATTATCGTTTTTATTATACCAACAAAACAGGTTTTTAGCTGAAAGATATTCTCCCGGGTTTTGTTGAGGCAGATAACACAAAAATAAAATCTTTTCCTCAGGCGGTTCTTCCCTGTTTTGAGACGAGATAATTTAAAATTTTTTTAGAAAAATTCCAGTGAAAACATCAATAATGGGTAATGCGGGGTGATTCTCCCACCGCAAAGCGCATTGGCGTCAACCTAAAAAACATATCTATTGAAATTTATTAATTTACGGACCTTCTCTAAATGAATGACTTAGACATCGGCTTTGTAATATATTTAAAGAATATTTAGATTTAGACCAACAAGATCAACAGGATGGATCTGCTGGATAAAAAATCAGAAAAAAATCCATATTACCAATATCCAGTTTATCCTGTTGATCCGGTCTAATAAGTTTAATTGTTTATAAACAAAGACTTGTATTATTTTTTTATTCCAAGATTCACAAATTGAAGAGACAAGTGATCCTAACAATTCTCCATAATTCCATTTGTTATATTTTGTGTATGTTCTGTATCAAGATGTTTATCAAACGCCCAGCAAGGGAAAAAAATTGTAAAAAATATCAAAGCGTTCAATTAGGTTGACGGCTATGCGCATTGCGGAACGGGCGATCATGCTTTACAAGACAGGGTTCAGGAATTTCAAAAACCGACGATATCCGCGGCCGAAAGTTCCGACACCCGTTAAAACCCGCGGGAAAATCTTGTTCCGCAGCATTTTGAATACTATACAAATTGTATACTATACAAAACGTGAAGTATAGGAAAAAATATTTACCACCTATGGGACGGCACGGACAGGCAAAATTTTCAGCAAAGCAGCGGGATTTATTTCTGTGTCCTTTAGGGAAAGGACACGGTGGAAATGTGCAAAGTTATTAAAATAGAATAGATGTGTGATTAATATCACAATTTTTCAACAAATAATTTGAAAATCGACAAACGATTAATTATAAAATAGTATATCCCCCGCGGGAGGGATATATAGCTGAAAACCGGGAGGAGAAAAAAGGTAGAAATCCGGGCCGCTTTTCGTGTTTGATTTTTGTGATTTCGTCATTTTTTTGTTTGGAAATATACGACTGGTTGCGCAATAAAAGTTCGAATCATCATCTCACAGCAGTGCAAATTGCCGTTGACGTGGTTTTTTATTCTTTTTTAGTTAACGCTACTGCAGAGTACAGGATGTATCAAACTGATTGAGTTTTAATGGTTGTCGTGTTTTTGGTAATTTGGAAAAAACGGAAGAATGCAACATAAAAGATTGTACACAAAGGCATTCTCCCTAAGGTGCGATGAACCGGCCCGCAACTATGTGATGCAGATAAAGAAAAGAGTAAAAACAGATCAGGAGATGCGTCGCACCGGTGTTGATAATTTAAAAGGACAGTAAAATGAAAAATATTTTTAATTTTTCACTTGTTTCTATCATTTTAACCGCTAATTCTTTTTCCGTCACCCCCTCGCTCATTCAAAACACGAAAACCACCGGCAACGAGCTGGAAATCATCACCTGGCTGTACGGTGAGGGCAAAGACGACTATGCACAAATCGGCAAGTCCCTGGCCGGAGTGGGCGAC
>JAFGEC010000006.1 GCA_016931775.1 Candidatus Zhuqueibacterota bacterium
CCGTCGGAAAATAATCTGGTGATCGAGCTGGATGAGGCGGAAGAAGTCCGCCAGTATGGTAAAAACGTGGCCATTGTAACGCCCCATCAAATGGCTCCGGGCTATACGGCGCAATCGATTGAAATTATTGCCAATTCGGTTAAAGAATCCGCCGGTATGGCCGTACCACAAATAATTTCACGCAACGCGTTAAAACCCAATCATGTTTACACATTCAAGTTTTTAGCGGATACTATTTCCTCGGTGAGTAAAAGTCCGACATCAATCAATTATCTGACTGTCGGCTACACAATCTGGGATGTGACGGACAGTAACCGGGTGGTCCAATACGAAAACCTGGAAAAGTACCAAACCGAGAATCTCGTCTATCAAAATATTGCGCTTGTAGAGGGTGAAACCGACAAGCGCTGGCATACACGTGTGGGAAAAGATCTCACATCTGATGTCGCGGATGGATTTGTGGTGAATTATTGTGCCAATGTCATCAGTTCCGAGCATGGCGGATATGATTTTGTCAATTCAGGCTGGGCAATCGGAAATGCCGGTATCACCGTCACACCGACGAATTCCACCATTAGATCTTACCCATGGGATTACGAGTTGATTTTTACCAGTGATCCCGAGGCCTTTACGGCAAAAACAAGTTACGCTCCCACCATGAGGGATGAAAACAGCACAAAACTTGAAAGAGACGTGACACTCACCCAGCAGTCCCTTAATTTTTTCATGCTCAATAAAACGTTTGCCCATACGGACGGCAGTTATGATACGCTGGAGGTTGTAGTTGTGGATTCCAATCAAACCGGTGCCGTGGAATTGACGGAAGACAGGTTCATATTCGGTGTGCCCGATACGAATGGGAAATGGTACCAGACGCTTTTTGCCGTTGAATTCAGTCAAGTACCCCAGGCAAACGATGTTTACTTTGTTACTTGTTTACGTCCGCCGTTTGTTACGGATTCCGTGACTTTTAAAATATTGCCGGAAGGAAAAATCAATACCAGTGCAATCGAGTCTCAAATGGACAAGATAAAGGTCGTGCCGAATCCGTATGTCGCCACCAACAGCATGGAGCCGGTGGTTGCCAATTATCTGCTGAACCAGCGGCGGCGGATTTTGTTCACTCATCTGCCGGCCCAGTGCGATATCAAAATTTTCACCATGAGCGGGGTACTGATCAAAGAAATCGCCGTGGATAATGCTTCCGACAATGGTATTGCCCATTGGGATGTACTGACGAGTGAAGGACTCGAGGTGGCTGCCGGGATGTACCTGTATCATGTCAAAGCACGCAAAACCAATGCGGAAAAAATCGGCAAATTTGCAATTATAAAATAGGAGTTTTAGATCATGAATAGATTTAAAATGATAATATTGGTCGTACTGGTCGCTGTAATGTCGGTTTTTGCGCAAAAACCCTACCGTCGAGGCACAACCGCAGCTAATTTTTTAGAGATTGGATATGGAAGCCATGCCAACGCTATGGGCGACGCTGTGGTCAGTACGGTAAACGATCCCTCGGCTGTATATTGGAATCCCGCCGGATTGGCGCTGATGCGGCAGAGCGGTGTACAGTTTATGATGCAGCCGTGGATTGCAGGTATCAACACCACCTTTGCTTCGGCCGGTCTGGTATTAGACCGCTACGGCACTTTTGCCATCGGGTATTATCAGGTGGATTACGGCAGGGAAGAGGTCACCACACTGGAAATGCAGGAAGGTACCGGTGAACACTATTCGGCAAATGACTATTGTATCAGTTTGTCCTACGGCCAGCGATTGGCGCAGTGGTTCGCCTTTGGCGCTTCCGCGAAAATGGTGGCGTCGACCATTTGGCATTCCAACGCCTCTGCCGTTGCGCTTGATCTGGGTGCCATTGTTAATACGCATTTCTTTTCGCCAACCGGTGAAAGAACGGATGGTCTGGCGATCGGCATGAGCATCTCTAATTACGGCACACGGATGAAATACGACGGCATGGACCTTATCCAACCTATCGATCCGACGCCCAGCAAGGCCGGTGATTTTGCCAATGTAGACGGGCAATACCGGACCCAGGCGTGGGAATTGCCGCTGATTTTCCGCTTTGGTATGGCCGTTCATCCTGTCGTCACCTCCAACCAACGGTTGACACTGGAAGTCGATGCCCTGCACCCCAATAATAATCAGGAAACCCTGAACCTGGGCGGTCAATATGAATTTACCGTTCATTCGTTTGGCAGCTTTTATCTGCGTGGCGGCTACAAAGCGCTGTTTATGGAAGATTCCGAATACGGCCTGTCCTATGGCGCCGGTGTACTGTACCGGATAAAAGGAATGAAAAACATGGCCATGAAAATCGATTTCGCCTACCGGGATATGGGGGTATTGGGATCGGTGAATGCTTATACGATAAGCTTTCTGTTTTAAAAATATTTGATGCGCCGCATCTTATAAATACAGGTGCGGCGCGTTTAACTCTCTTGATGTGTTTTGCTTTTCGCTTACAAAAGCTAAATTCGCTACATATTGAGAGTTTTTTCCGTCTTTTTTTTCTTCAAGACGTGCCGCGCTTTTTATGAATTTTCCGATAAACAATGTCCAAGATTTTAAAAGTACGAGGAGACGTATTATGATCGTTGATCCAGATCGTGTGTCCGTAGACCGCATTCGCGTACATATCCGGAAACTTGAAGGGGAACGTCATCCGCATTCCTCTCCCGGTGCTTTGGAACGGGCCGCTGGTTACATTCATAAGACGCTGGAATCCTACGGCTACCCGGTTGATTTCCATTTTTTCAGTGAAAGAGATTTAGCCCGCATTTCTCACCGACTGGTAAAACATGGAAAACTTATCGCGCATATTGGCATTTTATTACACTGTGCTTTTATTCACTTTTGATTTTTTGATATTTTATTTTTTTTGATAGATTATTGTAGTACAATATTCAAACAGAGTGTTTTTTTTCGATTTTGGGTATACTACTCTAACTCCCCCTGCCTTTTCACATTTTCAAATGGTCACATAAAAATGCCAGTTGTTATCCGTACCCAGAAGGAAGTAATGCCAGATTGTTTCGAATTTTAATCTGTTCATCTTTATAAGGATAATCCTCGCTAATTTGTATTAATACGCGTCTGACACTTACAACTACCCTGGCACCCAGTTTGAACAATTTTTCCCTTATCGTTCCACATTGACTATTTTCAAACCTTGTTCCTTTTAATGCAAATCTTCGAAATGCCGATATTAAAATATATGCTATACTGGAATAATATAACCGCAATTGGTTGGATCGCATTTGTGCCGTACTCGTCCGATCTGAAAACAGATCCAATTGTTGTTCTTTGATCCTGTTCTCCATATCCCCACGAGCACAATATAATTCTTCATATAAAGAACGCGTCGAATATTGTTGTCTTGAAAGCGAAGTGACCACAAATCTTGGATTTTTACCTTTCGATAGATATTCCGCTTTTCCAACAACGCGGCGCGTTCGTGGCCAACTTTTCAATGTGCGATATTTAAAATTACGAAAACATCGGGAAGACTTTCCGGTCCTTAAATATCTTCTTCGAGAATGTTCCATCTGTAACTTTATATATTTTAGTAGTCTATTGTTTTTTGCCAGACCCAAAATATAATCAACTTTATTATCTTCACACCAACTCATTATTTCTTCCCGACAAAATCCGCTGTCTCCACGAAGGATTATTTGGACTTTGGGCCAATGTTTTCTTATTTCAATTACTATTCGTTTTATCTCATCAATAGTTCCGTGCGAAGCGTCTATATTCGACGGCCGCAATCGGGCACATAATAGATGATCATCACAAAAAATGTATAGCGGCAGGTAACAATAATGTCCGTAATATCCATGAAAAAAACGCCCTTCTTGTAATCCGTGAAGCGGATCATCCGTTACATGTCTAATACAATTTTTTTGGGCGCTTTACTAAATGATTTAACAAATACATCCAACATCATTTCATCTATTGCATCATTGTTAAAACGAATCTTTTTGTAACGTTCACATTTATCTATCGTCTCGCCGCTTAATTCAAGACGATTTAATGTACTTTTTCCGGCAAGGGGACACCCCTTATCTTGTCTCCGTTTTCGGTTCTTACCGGTTATATCTGATTTTCCTACTAATAATGACAATAAATGACTTTTTCGCAAATCATCATGATCGTTTAAATCTTCGTAACCGAGTACTAGACCGTAAACTCGTTGTTTAACCAATTCTTCAACACTATGTTCTATTTTGAGTGGATTACGATGATCATGAAAACATTCAGAAAATTTCTTTATTATTTTTAGTTTTTGTTCAATCTCTCGTAATTGAAGAGCCCCTGCATCAGTGGTAATATTGCCGCCCGTAAAATCTGCAATAACTTTGCGATTTTTTATTGATTCAAACTCTAATTTTTGTATATTACAGGGTGTCATATACGCCCTTTCTGTGTTTTTATATTGTAACTATCATTATAATATAAAATTAAATACGACAAAAAGGGCGTTTTTTTTATTTTAGTGAGAAATGCGGGTTAGAGTACCGTAATATCATCGCCACGCGAAAGGGTAAAACCAGTCCTGAAGAATGTCTATTCGTCATTGCCCATTATGACACTGTAGCGGATAGTCCCGGTGCGGATGACAATGCGAGCGGAGTGGCGGTATTGCTGGAACTGGCCCGCGTCTTGAAGGAGGCAGAGTTTGCCCGCACCGTCCAATTCATCGCGGTGAACCTGGAGGAGATGCAGAAACCGGGAGATTTAGAATCAGGTTTATGCGGGAGCCGTGCGTTGGCTGCGGAAGCCGTCCGGAAAGGATGGAAACTGGAAGGTGTGATTGTGCTTGAAAGCGTTGCGTACGCGGGCAAAGAGATTGAGCAGAAAAAACCAGCCGGTGTCCCCCTGGAATTGCCCGAGTCCGGCGATTTCCTCAGTGTTGTGGGAAATGACATGGCACGTGGATTGGTGGAAAAGTTCGGACGGATGATCGGTAAATACAAACTCGAACTGCCGCTTGTTCCGCTCATTGTGCCTGGAAAGGGTGAGGCATTGCCCGATACGCGCCGATCCGACCATGCGCCGTTCTGGGACCACGGATACCCGGCGGTGATGCTGACCGACACGGCCAACTTTCGAAATCCGCACTATCATCAGCCCACCGACACGTTGGAAACGTTGAATTTACCTTTTGCGGCAAATGTGTGTCGTGCTGTGATGGGGGTCGTGCTAGAGATGGCAATGTGAGACGAAGAAGGGGGCGGCCTTGTCTAGCGCATTAAATAAAAAGATCAAAAAAAATTCTGATACTTGCAAATAGAGTGATGATCAAAAATCCATTTTATGAATCCATCCTGAAAAAAAGAATTAAACCGTTGTTAACAATTATTTTTGTAAAATCAGTTTTTTCGTCTCAATATATTCGCCGGCTTGCAAACGGCAAAGATAAATACCACTGGGGAATCCCGATGCATTCCAGGTAACGGTATATTTGCCCTCAGGCTGATTCTGGTCCACAAGGGTCTTAATATGCTGTCCTTTGATATCAACAATTTTCAAAATCACATGTGTTTGAATCTTGATATCGAAAGCTATTTTTGTCTCGGTATTAAAAGGATTCGGATAATTCTGATCCAATTTGAATTCCAACGGTTTCACACTCGAATAGTCGATATCCGTATCTGCCGCTTTGGAAATATTCACAGCAATATTTTCATTCCCGCCATTGGAGGTAACGGACAATGTTCCGGTATCACTGGAACCGGACGATAACGATGACCGGTTTACCTGCACCGTAACCGTGGCATCGTTGGTTCCGCTGGAGGGTGAAACAGAGGTAATCCAGGCCTTGTTTGGATTCTCGGCAACATTCCAGGAGAGAGTTCCGCTGCCGTTATTACTGACCTGAAAGGTACGACTGTTGATCGTGGTGCCGAAATTTAAAACCGTTCGATTTAATGATAACACAGGAATTTCCTCGGTCGAAATTCTCACCGTAATGTCCTGATTTCCGCCATTGGAGGTGACGGACAATTTTCCGCTGTCACTGGTTCCTGATAATGAATTGCGATTCACCTGCACTGTGATGGTAGCGTTGTTGGTGCCGCTGGATGGCGAGATAGAGGTAATCCAGGGTTTATCCGGATTTTCTGTAATACTCCAGGACAGGATTCCGTCTCCGCTGTTGCTGATATCAAAGGTCAAGCTGGTGGCTTTGAGGCCAAAATTCATAATGGTTCGACTGACGGATAAGGCAGGATTTGCCTCTTTGGATACATTCACTGTAACATTCTGGTTTCCGCCGTTAGAGGTAACGGACAATGTGCCTGTACCATTACTCCCGGCTAAAGTGGAACGATCCACCTGCACCGTAACCGTGGCATTGTTGGTGCCGCTGGAGGGTGAGACAGAGGTAATCCATGGTCTGTTCGGAGTCTCGGCAGCATTCCAATTCAAAGTTCCACTGCCGCCGTTATTGATCTGAAAAGTCAAACTGGTGGTTGTGGTGCCGAAATTTAATACAGTCGGAGTGACCGATAAAACAGGATTTGCGATTTTGGAAATATTCACGGTTACACTCTGATTTCCGCCGTTGGAAGTGACGGACAATGTGCCGGTATCACTGCTTCCTGATGCCAGGGATGAACGATCCACCTGCACTGTGACCGTGCCATTGTTGGTACCGCTGGAGGGCGAGACCGAGGTGACCCAGGTTTTATTCGGAGATTCGACAACATTCCAGGACAGGCTTCCGCCACCGCTGTTGCTGATTTGAAAGGTTAAACTCGTGGACGTCGAACCAAAATTCAGGACAGTGGGATCGACGGACAGAACCGGATCCGACACCTGGGCCAGTTTGAGATCTCCATAGCTGAACGGCGTTTGCGGATGTTCGGCTCCGATGTTTTTCAGTTGGTCCGACTGCTGCGGCCAGAAACCATTGAATGAACTGGTATTATAATCATACGTAAAAACCAAAATCCCGATCACATCGTTGGGGGAAAGATTGAGGGGAAAGGTATTCAGATCTATACTGCCTTCATACTGGACATGATGGGATTGGATGGACATGTTATGCTCGACTCCTGCCGGGGTAATCCGTTCTTCCCACCACAGATGGTCTGGCCAGTATCCGGAACGGGGGCCGAATAAGGTAAATGAAGAATTGGAAGGGGCATCCCAGGCAATCCAAAAGTTGCCTTCATTGCTGGGTGTGGTGGCCGGAAATTCCCGGTTTTTATCCTGATCGAAAAAAAGTGCAAACTGATCGCGGTTATCGAGCTTTGTATCCAGCAGGTCGTCCACAGCCACAAAGAGCTTTTTTTTATTGTTCATCACATATAAAAAAACATCGCCGGATTTAGCGGGATGAGTTATTTTTGTCTGGGAGGCATCGGCCCATTCGTTGGCTTTGATCACGCCATCTAGGTTCGGGACAGATGAGGCTGCCCCTGAATTGATGACATAACCATTGGCTGTCGTGGTAGACGATACGTCATCACTTAATATGCTTTCACCTCCGGTATACACCGCCGTAATCTTGTAATAATAGGTTGTGCCTGCCGTAACATTGTCATCACGGTAATACTGCCGATTGATATTGCTGGCAATTTTTGTATAGGTACCGCCTGTGCTGGTACTCCGGTAGACATTGTATCCGGTGGGTGCGTTTGCTGGTATCAGTTTACCATTTTGGTCGGTATTCATATGAATAGCCGAGTTTTTATCGGAATTAAATAAAACGTCCTCCAATAAATATGTATTGGTGTTGGCATGCAAAGATACCGCATCTAGTTCCAGGTTCGAAGCGGGAGGCAAATCCGGACGCCTCCATGCAAACGGGATGGAGGATGCATAACCATTTAATGCACGGATATAGGTGGGTTCTGAATATTCATTTTTCAGATAATCTCCTCCACCAAACGTCCAGGTTTCTACATTTAACTTTAGATCACCATTATTATCTGCTCGCCATCCACCGAATAAAATGGGGGTGGAGGATCCATTCATACTGGTCTCACTCAGACGATGGCTGCTTCTCTTACCCGGAGTACTTGAATTGATATCTTCGGTCCAGGTATTTTCGTTCAAATTATAAATCCAGGTGTCATTGAGAGGGATTGGCACAGGATTTCCTTGTGCACTTCCACCGTATAAAACCACCTGGCCGGCACCAATGTAGGCCATATCATGACTTTGCCGTACATTTGGTTTTTTGGGAGGATTTTTCTGGAACCAGTTGTTATCACTTAAATCATACACCCAGGTATCATTGGCATAGTTTTGGGTTTCGGGTACCAGAATCCCTCCGAAAAGCAAAACCTTATCTTCACCGATATATGCGATTGAATGCGAACCCCGTTTCGGAGGTTTGTTGGCAGGATTTTTCAATGTCCAGTTATTTTCACTCAGATCATAAATCCACGTTTCATTGCAATAGTCAAGTGAAGGTGTTTTGATGATTCCGCCGAATAACAGCACCTTGTCATCTCCAATATAAGCCATGGCATGGGCGCCTCGGTTAGAAGGGCTGGTGGCAGGTGACTTTTGTGTCCAACCACCCGTGCTGGCATAAATCCAGGTATCATTGAGCCAAGTCGCATATTGACGTTGCCCGCCGAATAACAACACTTTATTGCCATCAATATGGGCCATGGCATGACCCTGTCTGGGGTCCACCATATCCGTAGGCCCAATCCACGACCAGGTATGTGCGCTGAGATCGAAAATATAGCTGTCATTCAGGCGCCCTTGCTCCATTCCACCAAATAGCAGCACTTTATCATCGTCAAGATAAGCCATGTCATGACCAATTCTCCCTCCCAGCCACAGATCACCTTCATCAATTTTATGCCAATCCTCTTCCGCAAGAGTCGCCTTCTCTTTCATGACTGTTTGATTGGTATCATCGGTCAACAAGAAATTGGGTGTTTGAGCGGTATTATTGCTAAAAAGACCCAAAAGCAGGAAAAAAAGAATGGAACTTTTAACAATCTTTTTGTTTTGAGGGGAATCATTCATAACATACCTCCGCCGGGTGGTGAGTGCCTGCAGTGATTAAAATTCTTGTCATTAAAACGAATTCTTATCCTTTGATTGTTTTTGCATCAGTATTTAATGGATAATCTGTTTACTAAAATTTATAATATAACGTTCGGTACGCCGGGTTATAAAACTTCTCAGGCGATATAAAAGTCATGAAATTACAGGAGTATAGATGAATATTGAAAAGTTACAAAGTTTGGTAACGCAATTTGTACGTTACGAGTTAAACCGAATCATACTTTTGCCATGGTGTGTATAGGAAAAAATTCTCAGGTTAGACAAAATGATTCTGAAGGTATTTTTTAGACCTTTCCTGTGATAGGAAATTTGATTTTCGCCTATAAGTGAGGAACAACGTAAAATGCACTCAATCGGGATTTCAAAAAAAAGTATGTCCGCTAAAAGTACCAATTTCAGCAGCAGGATTTTTTTTTAATTTATCCGATCGAACAAATTTACCTTTAAATATAATCACGCAAAATGCCAAAATCAAGAAGATTGATAAAAAAGAGGGTAAACTTTAAACTTTGGAACGGCTTCGGCTACTATACCGCTCGTGCAAAAATTCAAGTTCGTTTCCCGCTCTTTTTTTTGCACGAACAAGAGTTTAATCGTCCGTTTGAGGACGCGGCATGATCCTCCGCCGGCTCCGCACGCTATCCCGCATGTGAATTGTCGGAAAATTCGACCGCCGCTTGACTATCCGGCAATATCCGATATTTTGCAAGACGCAGCCGCCTGCGGGAAAATCGTGCTCCGCAGCATTTTGGAAAAAGCAAAGTGAAACACGAATGATTTAAATTTAAAGCATTCATCATTCAGCGCCTTACGTTTTTTATCTGTAATTCGGGTGCCCCCTGACGGGGCAATGTGACAAATGATATTATGATTGTAATTTTGATACTTGCCGTTATTTTAAATATGACGCCCTGTTTTCCGGCGAATTTCGCTATTATATCTACGACCACTTGAGTAATACCCGTGCTGCGGTGAACGAAAAAGGGGGAATGAATGAACAAAACTAAACTCTGAAAATCGTTGATTTGTAAAAAATAGCTTGATTTTTAATACCATATATAGTATTATTATAGCATGAAAACTATCAAAGTTGTTCTAGATACAAATGTTTTGTATTCAGGTCTCTATTCGTCCGAAGGCCAATCTTTTATAATTTTAGAAAATATATATGAGGGCAAAATAATTCCAGTAATTTCCACTCCTTTGCTTTTTGAATATGAAGAAGTTTTGAAAAGAAATCAGTTAATTTTAAATTTATCAGATCAAGAAATTGATAAATTACTTGACAATATTTGTGATTTAGCTGAACCACACAAAATATATTTTCTTTGGCGACCATATTTAAATGATCCCAAAGATGATCATATTCTTGAATTAGTAGTCGCGTCAAAAACAAATTTTATTGTTACACATAATATTAAAGATTTTAAAGGATCTGAAAAATTTGGAGTGAATATCGTACAACCAAGGCAGTTATTGGAGGAAATTCGATGAGTACTTTGAGTCTAAGACTCCCTAACTCGATACATCGTCATATTAAAGAAATTGCTAAAAGAGAGGGTGTATCGATTAACCAATTTATTTCTTCTGCGGTTTCAGAAAAAATTTCTGCAATCAACACTGAAGACTACTTGTTAGAGAGAGCGAAAAGATCAAATCGGAATGATTTTAAAGAAATATTGAGAAAAGTTTCCAAGCGTAAACCGTTACCAGGTGATGAAATGTGATACACTAAATATCTGATTTCATTGTCGTCCATTCCAGCGTGAGTGTATTAAACTGGTATCCACGCTCGAGGAGAGGTCGCTGGCGTTTGTTCATAATTTCGACATGGTGCGTGAACACCCGACTTTCCGACGCTCCGCGTTTTGGCTGAGGCGGATTCCTCATCTTGGACGTGTCAATCAGGTGTAGAACCGTTTGTTTTTGTATGATGTGTTTTTTAACATGACATTTTGTCGGCGGCTGACGATTCGTTAATGATTTTCTGAATGGTTGGCGAAAAAACGGGTGGATGTAAAATATAAAAACTCAACTGTTCGACTCACTGTATTCTTTATAAAAAAAATTAAAAGATTAAAATTTTATATTTTTACTTGATTAGTTCAAAATAATTCTTTACAATTTCCTTTAAGTGAAAAGGTCTGTGTTGAGATATTTCAAACGGGAGGATCGAGAGGACTTTTTACTACCATGACACCTTTTTTCATGGCATACGTATAAATTATTGTTGTCCTAACATCTTTATGACCAAGTTATTGCTGGATAGTACGGATATCGTAGCCGTTTAAATTTAAGCTTTTTCAGTTCTGTAACTGTAATGTTTTAAACGTAATTTTTCTCGGAGCTGATTTAGAATTTTATTTTTTATATAAATTTCCTCCTTATCAAGATATGACATGAAGAGTAGAAAACGTTACAAAAAAATGCCGGATATTGCGATATCCCGCATTTTGGGTATCAAAATGCCGGATATGAAACAATACAAAAATGCTCTAAAATATTAAAAATCAGATATTTTTGATTTTTTTCATAAATTCCATATTTTTTAAATGCCGGATATGATGAAACCCAATAATTGTTTTAAAAATATATTTTTTAATAACTTGCAGAGATAATATCCAATAATAAACATGGTGGCGGTTTAATATCAATCGTTATCGCAGGAGGAGAAAAATCAGTGAGTCAGAAGAAATTCAATGTTGAATTAGGCGCGATGGAATATCAGGCATTATTGAACAATTCAACAATATCTTCAATGTGTAAAAGCAGTTTACGTTCCCCAAAAAAAATCGGGGAATTCGTAATGCTACGTATGACCCATTACGAATTAGAAGATCTTGTCGGTTGGGCCGCAGCTGAAGCAAATCATGCGAAAACAGATGAAGAAGAATATTTGTTGGGAAGCGCATTTGAAAGTTTGGAATCTGCATTGTTTAGAATCAGATGAAGATTTGTTTTTCAAGTAACAAGAAATAGCCTGAATTTCAGAACTCCTGACCTCTATCAATAAAAAATATCAAAAACAGGCATGAATACTGTCATTACGTTTAGAAGAGCATGGAGACCAAGGATTTTTTAAAAATGACCTTCGCCATGGAAGTTGTTATAAACTTTTGCCCGATGTATTAAATCGGATGCAAAAACATATATATGATGGCAAAACAAACAGCGAGATCGCGCGACTTGAAGAAGTTACGGAGGGGGCAATACGTTATGCCATCAAACAAGGGAGATTAA
>JAFGEC010000080.1 GCA_016931775.1 Candidatus Zhuqueibacterota bacterium
AAAAGTGAGGAATTATGGATAAATTATGGGCGCCCTGGAGGATGGAATACATTTTATCTGAAAAACCGAAAGAATGTATTTTCTGCAAAAAACCAAAACAAAATCGGGATCGCGAAAATTTAATTTTATTCAGGGGCAAGCTGTGCTTTGTGATCATGAACTATTTTCCATACAATAACGGACATCTGATGGTTGTCCCCTATCGGCATACATCCGAGCTGCCGGATTTGAATGCTCAGGAAAGGACCGAACTGTTCGATGTGATTGCACATTCTGTATCGGTTCTCCAGGTGATTAAACCACACGGCATGAATATCGGTATGAATCTCGGCCGGACGGCGGGAGCCGGGATTGACGACCACCTGCACTTTCATATTGTCCCCCGTTGGGATGGCGACACAAATTTTATGCCGGTAACCGGCCATACAAAGGTTATCTCGCAAGGCCTTTATGAATCATGGGAAATGCTGAAACCGCATTTCTAAAAATCAATGACAAAAAAAACAATAACCGGGGATTAACTGACTTGTATTTACTTCCGATCATAGATGAAAACAGAGATAATAATTAAAAAATATAGATATTATACTTAATTGTGTTTAATATCCGAAATTATATAAAGTATAACAGGTTTCTGTAGAAAATTGCTCTGGTCAAACCATGTTCCCGTTATATTTAATTGAACCGAATCTCAAACCCTGATCCAAATCCTGTAACATGAATATTACTCCGCTCTCTTCACCTGTTCCCATACCCGGTCCAGCTCTTCGAGGGATACATCCTGCATCTGGATACCGCGCTCTTGAAACACCTTTTCAACTTTGACAAATCGATCGCAAAATTTTTCGATCGTCCGCCTTAATGCATCTTCCGGATTAATTTTTAAAAAACGGGATACATTGACAATTGAAAAAAGCAGGTCACCCAGTTCTTCCTCTGTATGGTCCTTATCCCCCGTCTCTGCCGCCTCTTTGAACTCAAGTATCTCTTCCTGTATCTTCTCCCATACTGGTTTGATATGAGGCCAATCAAAACCAACTGTGGCCGCTTTATTTTGAATTCGATAGGAACGAAGCAGGGATGGAGCACTCTTGGGCACACCTTCGATCGCCGACTTTTTTCCCTCACGTTTGATCTTCATTTGCTCCCAAAAAACGATCTGTTCCTCCGCCGTATCGATCTGAACATCTCCAAAAACATGCGGATGGCGCCTTATCAGTTTTGTATTAATTGCATCCAGAACATCGGCGATGTCGAACAATCCCGCTTCTTTCGCCATTTGGGCATGGAAAACAACCTGCAGTAAAAGGTCGCCCAATTCACCGGGCAATTCATGCAGTCTATTTTCATCAATGGTCTCAATGACCTCATAGGCTTCCTCGATAAGATGCTGACGCAATGATTTGTGGTTCTGCTCCCGGTCCCACGGACAACCCTCCTTGCTGCGAAGCGTACTCATAATTTCTATCAATTTTATAAATTTTTCTTCAATTGTATGCAATTTTTCCTCCGATAAGTTAAAAGTTAACGATTTTAGGGCGTAAAATCAACTGTTAACTCTGAAACTTCTTGATTCTTTTCAATAATTTGGCTAATATATATGATGAAGAATTCGGTGATGATTAAAATCGTTATATCCCTCGGGTGTCTTTGTTTGTTATGCACTCGTCACCCGGATATCATTCACACCGAGGGTCCCGAAGGTGCGTTACGGCGCGATCTTGATTATCTGTTTTCTGATCCATCATTCGTCAACGCCCATTGGGGAGTGGTGATCAAATCGCTGGATTCAGGCCGGTATTTATATCGATTGAACGAACATAAATTATTGACGCCGGCTTCCAATTTAAAACTTTTTACGACAGGCACGGCATTACTCGAACTAGGCCCGGAATACAGATTTACGACTGATTTATACTATCGAGGTCAAGTCAAAGACAGTGTACTTTTAGGTGATCTTTTTCTTAAGAGTTGTGGAGATCCGTCATTATCACCCCAATTTTGTGACGGAGATCCGGAAACCATATTTGCAGGCTTTGCAGACAATATACGAGCAAAAGGTATAAAAATGGTCGTTGGTAATATTATTGGTGACGAATCGTGTTTTGACAATGAACCGCTGGGTACAGGCTGGGCATGGGATGATCAATCATATGGCTATTCCGCTCAGATAAGCGCTCTGTCATTCAATGACAATTGTATCGACTTGACTTTTGTACCGTCCGATTCCAGCGGCAAACCGGCGTCGCTGTTTAAATTACCAAATACAAATTTTGTACATGTAAACAATATGGTAACAACACATACACATTTGACTGACATCAATTGTTTGCGTGAGAACAACAGCAATTTTATTTTTTGTGATGGCACTGCCGGGAAAACAGAAAGCAGGCGTGTCGCAATACACAATCCTGCTTTATTTTCAACTAAAATTTTGGCTAAAACGCTCAGACAAAAAGACATTCAAATCAAAGGCCAGATTTCCTATACCACAGAAAAAACAGACAAGGACACCCTGAATCTTGTCGCACGGCATTGTTCACCACCGCTCATCGACATTTTAACGGTCACAAACAAGCAGAGTCAAAATTTATACGCCGAATTGTTGTTGAGAACAATTGCAAAAGAGGCCGGTCTGGAAGCCAACGCAAAAAACGGAATAAAAATTTTATCGGATCGATTAGAGTCCATGGGCATCGATACCCACCAGGTGGTTATCGCGGATGGTTCGGGCTTATCGAGAAAAAACAAACTTTCACCACACAGCCTGATGGTATTTCTCAGTTACATGAAAAAAAGCCGTTATGGCACACTTTTCACTCAAACACTACCCGAGGCGGGCATCGACGGTACCCTAAAATACCGGATGCAGGGGACGGCTGCCCAGGGAAATGCCAAAGCCAAAACCGGTTCCCTCGACGGGATCAGCGCATTATCGGGTTTTGTCACGACTCAGGATGGCGAAGAGTTGGTATTTTCAATAATAGTCAATTCTTTCGTAACATCCAACGCGAACGCCAATTTAATCCAGGATTCCGTTTGCGAACGGCTGGCTAATTTTTATAACGATATCAAATAAATGTTTTCAGGAGGTCTGCCATGTTTGAAGATGTATTTAAAAAACAAAGACCCCGAAGATTCGAGCCCAAATATCAATTTTATACACCTCCAAAGGACGATGATAAAAGAATTCATTTTAGAAGAATCCGCAAAAGTGAAAGAGGTACAAAATCATCATTATTACGCCTGGTCGTACTTTTTATCATTCTTTTTATGGTATTTTTGTATCTTTTTAAAAGAGGAGAACGACCGAGAGTGGAATCAAGCTCTGAAAATGACGTAATTATTGTTGAAGAAATCATTGTAGTTGATTAAATTAACATATCCAAATGTAACTAAAAAACCAGAGTGCAAATATTTGATCCAAAGCAATAAACAAAATGTCATAAAGCGTTCCTTGCTTTCACTGGCAAATCGTTTTACAACGCTGCAAATACGTGTCAAACTGATTATCATTATCGGTTTGATATTTATTTGTCTCACATCGGTATTTAGTTTTATTATCATACACAATGGAAAAAGAATACTCAACGAACGTTTAACGCAAACGTGCAATCTATCACTCAGGCACGTTTCACAATCTATTAAAGACGAATTATTATTTTATTACAACACGGAATCCCACCCGCAGGATATTTCGACACACTTGGGAACCATTAGAGAAGCAATTCTCAAGATAATGGGAGAAAATATTGACGGGCTCTCTTATGCAGGCGTCATCGACCGGCAGGGCACAATTATCGCACATTCCGATCTCGACCTGATTAATACCACAATTACCGACAAAGACATTGTTTTGTTCTCAACTATGGCAGAAACGTTTGTGCGGGAAAAAGACGAAGTTATTGAGTATATTTACCCAATTTATGCCTTAAAAACCACAAACGACCGTACATTTCTCGGTACTGCACTCATTGGATTTTCCAAGGTCACCGTACTCAGCCCAATTAATCAGGCAAAGAGAATGATCATTGCCACCTTTTTCTCCATTACCGTTCTATCACTCGGTCTGATATTTTACGTTGCACGCCGCATGACCAGGCAAATCGATGCATTGGTTGAAGGTGTTCGGAGAATCAGCAACGGCAATCTGCAAACCAAAATACCGATTATATCCAATGATGAGCTTGGGGGATTGGCAGGTGAATTTAATACGATGGTTGTGCATTTGCGTGAAAAACTGCAGATGCAAAAATTCGTTTCTAAACTCACCGTCCAAATGATCCAAAAGCGTTCCGATATGCCGGAATTAACCTCGGGCGGCGAACGAAGAACCGCGACACTGCTTTTTTCGGATATCAGAAGCTTTTCCGCCATGACTGAACGGTTGGGGGCGGAAGAAATTGTAAAACTCATTAACATTTATTTAACCTTGCAGGCTAAAATTGTTGAAGAATGCGGTGGTATCGTCGATAAATTTATGGGCGATCAAATCATGGCCATATTTATCGGAGACAACCAGGCGGATATAGCTCTTAATGCAGCCGTGGAAATTCAACGGTCGATTCGCGAGCTTAATAAACGCAGGGACAGGAAAAGCGAGGTCGTTCTGACAGTCGGCGTCGGCCTGCATACCGGCCCCGTTGTAATGGGTAATATGGGTTCTAAAAACCGCCTGGATTATACCGTTATCGGTGATGTTGTCAACCTCGCGTCAAGATTATGTGCGCTGGCCAAGCCGGGACAAATTATCATACCAGCTGAAATGATACCAAAACTCAACGGAGAATATACGACAATCCGGTTAAATTCCGTCAAAGTAAAAGGAAGAACTTTACCCGTCGATATGTATGAAATTGATTACGATCATGCGATCATTCTATAAAATTTATTTTCTGCTTCTTGCTCTGAACACATGTTTATTTTCGCAGGTGAATATCCTTCAATTTTCCCCAGGGGCAAAAGCAACCGGACTGGGCAGGAGCGGAGTCATTGGCCTGGACGATCCCACCGTGCTGTACTGGAATCCGGCTATTCTGGGAATTTTACGCTCAAATCAGGCGATTCTGTCAACTCACGAACCCTTTTTGGCTAACTATGCCGGTTATAACCATTTTATCCCCCAAATCGGTTCAGTTGGTATAAATATAGCCCGAACAGATAACAGTAAACAGGGTGTGGAAATATTCAGTTTTGGTCTCGGCAAACACATGGGAAAACATATTTACAGCGGCGTATCAATCAACGGAATGCAAATCCAAAAAGAGGGCTGGACGTCTATTGGCTTTGGTCTGTTGTATATGCCGAAAGATTACAACAACTCCATAGACACCCCTAACAAATATTCCTGGATCGCTGACAAACTGACTGTAGGCATTGCGGTACAAAACATACCCCTCATTGTGACGGATTACGACCACCAATACAGAATCGGCTTATCCTACAAAATCACCCATTACGGACCC
>JAFGEC010000582.1 GCA_016931775.1 Candidatus Zhuqueibacterota bacterium
CTGTCAAAATTTTAAAATTACATATATTTGGCAAAAGGAGGTGCGTCGCACCGGTTCTATCCCACCCGAGACTGAGGTTTTACAAAAGTATTGCATTTCCCCTTGTTTTTTGGTTTCTGTTTTATTAAATTACTGAAAGGCCATGGTCGCCGGTCCAAATACCGGGTTGAGATCCTCGTACCGGGGCGTCAGGACAAGCATTAAAATGCAGTAATCCCATCCTTGGGAGCGCCGATCTCTTTGCGACGTGGCCTTTTTATTTTTACCAGATTATTTTACTTTCTGTTCTGCTCAAACAAATCAAATATACATTATTTCCGGTTTTGTACTGCACTTTTCAAGTAAACAAGATAAATTTTGACTATATTTCGTTTATTCATCAAATCCGTGACATAAAACAAGGAGGAAACCAAATGAGAGAATTATCTCATCGACGGCTTGTTTTGTTACTGATGGTGCTGTTGATAACATGGCATACCTTTGCCATTGCGGGTACGACGGGAAAGATCGTGGGCGCTATTGTTGATGGGGTGAGCGGGGAGCCTTTACCCGGTGTAAACGTGTTGGTACAGGGAACGACACTTGGCGCTGCAACGGACCTGCAGGGACGTTATATGATCATGGGGATTCCGCCTGGTGGATATCGGTTGGAAGCCAGCATGATCGGTTACAATAAATCGGTCGTTGAAAACGTTCGCGTTCGCATCGATTTGACGACGACCATCAATGTTCAGCTCAGTCAAACGGTGTTGGATGCGGGTGAAACGGTGACTGTCGTGGCGGAACGGCCTCTGGTGCAATTGGACATGACGTCGTCTCTTGCCACTATCGGTTCCGATGAAATTGATTTACTGCCTGCCCAGAGCGTACAGGGGGTGCTGGAGCTTCAGGCCGGCGTGATTAATTACGGAGGTTTGCATATCCGTGGCGGGCGCAGCGGCGAGGTCGCCTATTGGGTCGATGGCGTGGCAACCACAGATGTGTTCGACGGCGGCAGCGGTGTCACGGTTGAGAACTCTGCCATCGAGGAGCTGCAGGTGGTGAGTGGTACTTTTAACGCCGAATACGGTCAGGCCATGTCGGGTATTGTCAATATTATTACAAAAGAGGGAGGCACCCGTTATAGCGGTCAGTTTAAGGGATATATTGGCGATTACCTGTCAGCCGATGATCTTTACAATGTTTTGACACGCAGTGATGTGGTTGAAAACGACGACAATACAATGTCCCTGTTTGAGGAGAGTGAAAATCCGTTGAAAAAACTAAATCCCTCATATGATGCTGAATTCAGCCTGAGTGGACCTTTTCCGTTCAGCAGTAATAAAGTGACCTTTTTCGTCAACGGCCGGTATTTTTTGAACGAGGGATATCTATACGGACGTGACTGGTTTCGGCCCCAGGGTATACCCGGCGACAGCGCTCTGGTGCCCATGAATCCTTATGAAAGCCGCTCGTTGCAGGGTAAATTGACATGGAAACCCATCTCGAACTTTAAACTGAGTTACAACGCTTTTTGGAGCGGGTATGATGTGGACAGATATTTTAACCGGACCTATAAATACAATCCTTACGGTGTGGCCCAGTCCCATGGCAGCGGTATGACACATATTCTTACATTTAGCCATGTTTTATCCTCAAACACCTTTTATGAAGTCAAATTAAATCGATTTTATCAGGATTATGAACGCTACGTGCATGAGGATCCTTTGGCTCATCCTCACTGGATGGTCCGGATTCCGGCGGATTCGCTAAATGAAGAGCGTATTATCGATTTGGAAACCGACCAGGGACAGCAGGATTTCACCGGTGTTAAGCAGGAGGGTCTGGAATATGATTTTTTCGTCAATCCGGACCGTCCCGACGGATATGTCCATCCCGATTCGGCGCGCGATCCCGCCAGTTACAGTTTTTACCGTGCAGGGAACGATCTGAGTCATTTTTACCGTTCGACATCCTACTGGGTGGGCAAGTTTGATATAACCAGTCAAGTCAATCAAAAACATCAGCTCAAGGCCGGCATAGATGTAAAAATTTATGAGCTCACGCTGGACAGTTATACATTGCAGGCAAAAAAAGTACCCGGATTTGACGAACAGATCGTCCCGTTTACTCCTGAGATTCCGGATATTTCAACCATCTATCACGACAAATACAATCAAAAGCCCCGGGAGCTTGCGGCCTACGTCCAGGACAAGATCGAGCTGTCGGATATGAACGTGAATCTGGGTTTACGTTTTGATTATTTTGATGCCAACAGCGTCATTCCTGCCGATCCGGGCGATCCGAATATTTACGATCCGTTTTTAGATGAAAATATCTATAAAAATCCGGAAACACCGGAAGACCAGCGTATAGAATACACACCGGAACAGCGGCGTGTTTTTATGCATAAAAAAGTGAATGCCAAAATGCAGATCAGTCCGCGGTTGGGTATTGCATATCCGATAACGGATAAGGGTATGATTCATTTCTCTTACGGCCATTTTCTGCAGATACCGGAATTTCAGTATTTGTACGACAGCCCGGATTTCAAAATGAACAGCGGCGGTGGTCGTACGATTGTGGGCAACGCCGATCTGAAACCGCAAAAAACCATCCAGTATGAAGTCGGTCTGGCGCAGGAGATTATTAAAAATGTGGGATTGGATGTTACCTTGTTTTACCGTGATATCCGGAATTGGGTGGGAACCAGTCCCGTTATCAAAACCCACAGGGCATCGGTCTCCTATGTCATTTATGAAAACAAGGATTATTCAAATGTACGTGGCGTAAATATAAAGCTGGAAAAACGAATGGCCGATAGTTTTTCAGCACGTATTGATTATGGATACCAGGTTGCTGAGGGCACCTATTCCAATCCCACCGATGCATTTAATGCCTTGTCTGCCAATGAAGAGCCCAGATTGAATCTGATCCCGCTGGCATGGGACCAGAGGCATACTTTGAACGCACAATTAGTTTTTGCCAGAAACGGTTGGACCGCCTCCTTAATAAGTAGATATTATACCGGAACTCCGTATACACCCAGTTTTGCCAGGGGTGCGTATGTGGGTTCCACGGCTATGAGCGGATTACGTGAAAACAGCAGCCGCAAACCCAATATAAATACATATGATATCTATATCACCCGGGCCGTCGACATTGCCAATTTAAAATTCACTTTCTTTCTGTACGGTTACAATATTTTTGACCAGCGAATGGAAACCGGTGTGTTTTCCGATACCGGAACCGCCTCCTATACGACATATCCCATCCTC
>JAFGEC010000081.1 GCA_016931775.1 Candidatus Zhuqueibacterota bacterium
AAAAAAGTGGTGATTTATGAAACCGTCACGACACGTTTCGATTTTCCTACGAAAGAATTTACCGATCTTGTGGAAACAAAAATTATGCAGAATTTGAGGAAAGAAGGCTTTTTCCTGCATAAAATCAGTGCCGAATCAAAATCATTCCACTGTCAAAAAGAATTGACCGTGATTATGTTTCATGTTCTGCCCCAACATATTACCTTTGAAACGTCGAAAAATGATGTGGCGTTTATTAAAACAATTGTTTATGAAACTTTGCTTAATCTGCATATTACCATAGACAAGGTGAGGGATCTGGCAAAGCCGGAATCTCTTAAAAAGGATATTATTGCCGAAAATGGCAGTAAATACAAATTTGACATCCGCAAGGTCCTCGATCCGGCTTCCATCGTTATGGAATTGAAGGCAGAAAACAAATATGATTCTATCAAAGAACTGGTTGATGTGCTTGCCTGGAACGGAAAAATTAAGGATAAAGAAAACGTGCTGGAGGCAGTCTGGGAAAGGGAGTCGACTATGAGCACGGGTATGCAATATGGTGTCGCTATACCGCACAGTCGAACCGATGCCGTCAACAGGATCACTGTTGCCATCGGATTTAAACATTCAGGTATCGACTTCCAGGCACTTGACGGTTTGCCGTCTAGAGTCATTATTTTACTTTTATCGCCGTTAGATGAGGTGAGTCCGCATATTCAGTTTTTGTCGGCTATAAGTACATATCTGAACACCCAGGAAAACGTGAATCGGCTTTTACGATGCGAAAATATTGAAGCCATATATTCTTATTTTAAAAAGAGTTAATTCCGGCCACACGATATAACCGTTTGATTCAGGAGTAATGAATGGGATACAAAATTGTCCTAACCTGCGACCGCACCATGGCCAGTTGTTATCACAATAATATGTTTTTTGGTTTTAGCGCCTGTTTGCCTCAGGGTGTGCTGCCCGATTGGTTTTATTATCCGGTATTTTGTCCCAGCGGCAAAGCCGATGACCGCGGTGGACTGGTTTTTGCCAATTACGGAATGCGTAAAATCGAAGCCGCACTATTGGCCAATGGATTTAAACGCGATGAAGTTTTCGTGGCTCATCCCGAATATCTGCACAAGGTCGTGGACGAGGATACGAAAATTTTATCCGTCAGTGCCAACGATCCCTTGGGAATCGGGCCGGCCACATCGACCTTTACCGAATTATGGGGGGGAGAAGGACGTATGGCTGTCAAACTGCGTGAGCTGCTCGCTCATCCGGCGGTTAAAAAAGCCGCTCCTGTGGTTTTTCTCGGCGGTCCCGGTTCATGGCAACTGGCCATCCATCCGGAAAAACGGCGGGAATTGGGAATCCACTGCGTTGTGATTGGTGAAGGCGAAGTGACGGCGCCAAAACTTTTCAAGCAGGCGTTGGAGAATAAAGAATCTCTGCCCGAAGTGGTCGATGGTGAATACGCCGGTGAACAGGATATCCACAATATGGTCGGCGGTTCAACCTGCGGGATCATCGAGGCGACCCGTGGATGTGCCCGCAGCTGTGCGTTTTGTGTTCCGGCAGTGCGAAAAGTGCGCTCCCGGCCACTGCAGAATATCCTCGATGAAGTGAACGTTAATGTTCGATTAGGCAAAAAGGGCGTCATTTTACACGGCGAAGATATTTTGCTTTATAAATCCAACGGCCTCAAGGTCAACTCGGATGCCGTGGTGGAATTGTTCGATAAAGTTTCTCACTCTCCGGGCGTCAAGTGGGTCACAGCCAGCCACGCCTCCCTTTCTTCAGCCGCCAGTTCACCAAAAACCGTTGAGAAAATATCCCGGGTTCTCGAACTGGGGACGGAAAAACACCCCACCAAAGCTTTTCAGGTCGGAATCGAAACCGGCAGTCCCCGGTTGATCCAAAAACATATGAAAGGCAAGGCATATCCGTTCAAACCGGAACAATGGCCGGATGTAGTGCAGGACGGTTTTAGAATTTTTCATGAAAATCACATCGTCAGCTGCTCAACCATTATTCTTGGATTACCGGGTGAAGAACCGGAGGATGTACGGCAGACGATAGATCTGGTGCAAAAACTTGAATCTTATCAAAGTCTCATTGTGCCGTTACTGTTTACCCCTATGGAGACCACCCGTCTGGAATACGCTCAACCGTTTCTGAAACAGCACCTGACGCCGCTGCATTACGAATTGCTCACGGCATGCTGGGATCATAATCTGGACTGGTTTCCCGCCTTGTGGAAAAATTACGGTCGCGATAATAACATCGTGATCAAATCAATCGTTCGTTTTATGCTCAAATATGTACGTCCGCCGCTCAGACGGCGTATACACCGCAATGCACGAAAACACGGTGCGGAAATTGCGGCCTGGACATGAGGGTAAATGATGTTTAATTTTTCATTTTATTCCGCCGGTGAAATCATTTTCGCACCCGGCAGTATCTCGCGTATCGGCGCATGTGCCAAACGGTTCGGCGGTAGAGTTTTGTTCATTACGCGTGGAAAAAACTTTCAGGAATGTGGCCATGTTGCTCATGTATCCGGTCTGCTCAAGCAGGAAGCAATGATTGTTTATCATATTAATTTACCGGATGCTGAACCACAGGTGGATGATGTGGATACAGCCGCTGCAAAAGCACGGGAGTTTAAAGCCGACGTGATTATCGGTTTGGGAGGCGGCAGCGCCATGGATACGGCAAAAGCAGTGGCCGGTCTTGCGGTCAATCCCGGCAGTGTAAGGGATTATCTGGAGGGCGTGGGTAAAGGTTTTTCTCTGACGAACAAGCCGTTGCCCGTGATCGCCGTGCCCACAACGGCCGGTACCGGCGCTGAGGTCACAAAAAACGCGGTAATCGCACAAGCCGGCGTTTTTAAAAAGAGCATGCGCCATCCTGATCTGATCCCCCGTGTTGCGCTGCTGGATCCCGAATTGACTGTCACTGTCCCGCCACGGGTGACGGCGGACTCGGGTATGGACGCCCTGACCCAGCTTGTCGAAGCGTATGTCTCCAAAAAGGCCCAGCCAATTCCCCAGGCGTTATGTTTATACGGTATTGAACTGGCGGGGAAATATCTCGTCCGGGTGGTCACAGATGGAAACGACCTGGAAGCAAGGAGTGGTATGCTGCTGGCGAGCTTATTGAGCGGCCTGGCATTGGCCAACTCCGGACTGGGTGCGGCGCACGGTATTGCAGCCGCCCTGGGTGCTTTGAAGAATATATCCCATGGACGGGCTTGTGCCATGCTTCTTCCTCATGTTATGCGTTTTAATATGACTGCCGGTGTTGCCGGTTATGAAAAAATCGCCCGTGTTTGGGGCATAAACACACCCGGCGGTAGCGGGATCACTGACAAAGTGGAGGATATGCTGAATCAGGTGGGAATCCCCAAAAGTTTTTCACCCCATGAGGTCTGTGATGCGGATATTACCGCTCTGGTGAACGCTTCCCGGGGATCGAGCATGAGCGGTAATCCGGTCGAACTATCGGACGATCAAATAGCAGGGATTTTAAAAAATTTATTATGACGCAAGCAGTCGTAAATTTGTTGCGGCATCTTGTCCGCATTAATTCCGTCAATCCTGCGGGTTTTTCCGAAACCGCCCGAAAGGAGCCTTTTTGCGTAAAGTTATCAATTCCGTTCTTGTAAAACCCGCAGGTCCGGATTGTAATCTGGCGTGCGATTATTGCTTCTATCTGAAAAAATCCAGGGTTTTCCCCGATCAAAAGAAACACCGCATGAACGATCAGGTGTTGCAGGCTTTGGTCAAACAGGTTATGGAAACAGGCGGTCGCCAGCTCTCTTTCGGCTGGCAGGGGGGAGAACCGACACTGATGGGATTAACGTTTTTTCAAAAGGTTGTGGAATATCAGAAAAAATACGGATCGCCGGGCCAGATAGTGGGAAACGGCCTGCAGACCAACGGTATTTTGATCGACGAAAAATGGGCCGGATTTCTGCACCAGGCCAAATTTCTTGTGGGACTGTCGCTGGATGGCCCCAAACACGTTCACGACAGATATCGCAAATATCTCAGCGGTAAATCCAGTTGGGAAAAAGTCGTGCGAGCCCGGGATATCCTGCTGGCCGCGGATGTGGAAGTTAACGCTCTGGTGGTGGTCAATGATTATTCCGTGCATTATGTGGAAGAAATATACGAATACCACAAGACCAACGGTCTGTCCTATATGCAGTTTATCCCGTGTGTCGAACCGGATCCGCAGGATACATCGAGGACGGCGCCCTATTCCGTCTCCGGTGAGGACTATGGACGGTTCCTCATCAAGCTGTTCGATCTTTGGTCGGCGGATTTTCGCCAGGGACAACCCACGACGTTTATACGCTGGTTTGATTCCCTGTTTTTTACCTATGTTGATAGGGAAGCACCCGAATGCACGCTTTTGCCCGAGTGCGGCGTGTATGTGGTCGTCGAGCACAATGGCGGTGTGTATTCCTGTGATTTTTTCGTAGAACCCGGGTGGTATTTGGGCAATGTGCTGGAAAATAATCTGGAAAACATGCTGAACAGTAATACTCAAAAACGCTTCGGTGAAGTAAAAAAAGTACTGCCTACCGAATGTCCGGATTGTCAGTGGCTGGATCACTGCCGGGGCGGATGCCCCAAAGACCGTCAGGGTGACCCGGCCGATCGCGGTTCCAATCATTTTTGTCAGTCTTTTAAAATGTTTTTCCAGCATGCGGACGGCACGTTCCGGAAGCTGGCGGATAATTGGAAAAGTCAGGGACCGCCGAGATAAACGCTTTCGGAACAACCACATGCCGGCTGAAAAAAGGGAGTTAAAAAATTGGAGGTCGTTATGTATCAAAAATACACCAGAAGGTCATTTATGAAATCCACAGCGGCGGCCACAGGTGCAACGCTGGCTATGGGTACCCCGTCATTTGCGCAAACAGCCGCACCCAGCGATACAATTCGTGTCGGCTGCATTGGTGTCGGCAACCGGGGATCGCAACTTTTGCAGCAATTTATGCAGAATCCCGATGTCACGATAACCGCTCTGTGCGATGTGTACGAACCGTACCTGACACGGGATCGTTCAACCGTCGATCCTCGAATGATCGAACTGCTGGGAGGCCTAGTGCCGCAGATGGGTGAGGATTTGGGTGATGTCAAACGATATAAAGATTTTCGAAAAATGCTGGATGATAAAAACGTGGATGCCGTCGTCATTGCAACACCCGATCACTGGCATGCGCTGCAGACCGTTGCGGCTCTGGATGCCGGCAAGGATGTTTACGTGGAAAAACCCCTGACCATCACCATTCAGGAGGGGCGAAAGATGGTCGATGCCGCGGCTAAAACCGACAGGATTGTACAGGTCGGATTAAACCGGAGAGGGTGCAAAATTTACACCGAATGCGCAAACATGGTGAGCGAAGGGAAAATCGGCAAAGTATCCATTGCACGTGCTTACCGGATCAGCAACATGTGTCCCAACGGCATCGGTAACGAAAAGGCTGTAGACACCCCTAAGGGACTGGATTGGGATATGTGGATCGGCCCGCGGCCCTACCGGCCCTTCCAATACAATACGGCGCCATATTTCTTTCGCTGGTGGAAGCAGTATTCCACCCAAATGGGTAACTGGGGCGTGCATTATCTGGATGCGATCCGCTGGATGATCGGCGAAACGGCGCCGGTTTCGATCTCCGCTCACGGCGGCAAATTTTTCCTCACGGATGACCGCTCGATTCCCGATACAATGGAGGTTACCTTTGAGTTTGCCTCCGGAGCCATTGCGATATTCGGCGTATATGAGGCCAATGGCGGTAGCATGGCATTGTCCGGCGAAGTTGAATTACGCGGCACCAAGGGCAATCTTTCTGTCAGTGAGCAGGAATATAAAATTTTTCCAAGCGGTGCCGGACAATTTCAGGATCGCGGGAATTTAATGGAAGGGGAGGA
>JAFGEC010000082.1 GCA_016931775.1 Candidatus Zhuqueibacterota bacterium
ACAAAATCGGTCAAAATGTCGATCGTGAGATGGTGGAATACATTTTGGATATGGTGAAACCCGACTATGTTCAATGTGATTGTAAGGGCCATGCCGGCTTTTCCAGTTATCCCACAAAAGTGGGGAATCAGGCGCCCGGTTTTATTCGAGATCCTCTTAAAATATGGCGGCAGGTGACAGCCGAGCGGGGTGTTTCTTTGTACGTTCATTATTCCGGCGTCTGGGATGCCAAAGCTGTGGAAAAGTTTCCGGAATGGGCGAGAATCAACGAGCAAGGCCGGCCGGATAAGCGTTTAACATCCGTTTTCGGACCGTATGTGGATGAGCTGCTGTTGCCGCAATTAAAAGAGTTGAGCGGAGAATACGGTATTGACGGAGCCTGGATAGACGGTGAGTGCTGGGCGACGGAACGCGATTACCATCCCCGGGTGCTGGAGCAGTTTGCCAAGTTAACGGGTATTCAAACCAACCCACTCTCACCTGCAGATCCTTACTGGTTTGAATTTTCTGAATTTTGCCGTGACGGATTCCGGAAATATCTCGATCATTATGTGAGCGAAATGCAAAAGTACGATCCTGATTTTGAAATTGCCAGTAATTGGGCCTACAGCTCCATGATGCCTGAACCGGTTAAAATCGATGTTGATTTTATTTCCGGTGATTTTTCAGCTCAGAGCAGCCTGAATTCCGCACGGTTTGAGGGACGTTGTATGGTGCACCAGGGCAAGCCATGGGATCTTATGGCGTGGAGTTTTACATGGACGGACGGCCTGTACAGTACCAAAACAGTCCCCCAGTTACAACAAGAGGCTGCTGTTGTCTTGGCGCTGGGTGGCGGATTTCAGGGATATTTCCCGCAAAAACGCGACGGTTCCATACGCAAGTGGCAGATGCCGCTGATGGCGGAAACCGCGAAATTCTGCCGGCAAAGACAGGAAATCTGTCACCGCGCCAAGCCGGTGCCGCAAATCGGGCTGATATTGTCAACCGATGCTTTTTACCGCAAACTGGGTAAACTGTTTGCCGCCTGGTCCGGTGAATTGGCGCCCATTAACGGCATTTTACAATGTCTGCTGGACGGGCAGAACGTTGTGGATATCGTTATGGAACATCATCTCGAATCGACCATAAACCAGTACCCATTATTGATTTATCCTGAATGGGAGACATTGGAGCCGGATTTCAAGGTACAATTGATTCAGTACGTAAATGACGGCGGCAATCTTTTGGTGATAGGCCCCAAAGCTGCCGCGCTATTTGAACAAGAACTGGATGTTGCGCTTTTAGATACATCATCCGTTAAAGTGAACGGACTGGCGTGTAAGGATTGGATTGCCGGGATAAAATCAATGTCACAGCGTGTTAAACTTGGCGAAAGTGTCAAGCCGTTCGGCCGTATTTATCAGCAAAATGATACGGCGGAAGATTATGAGCCGGCTGCATCGATCCGGCCGCTGGGAAAGGGGCAAATTGCAGCGGTTTATTTGAACCTGGGTGAACGATACGAAAATGCGTCCACAACGGTATCACGGGATTTTTTGGATGAGCTGGTGCAGCAGTTGTTTCCGGAACCCATGGTAACGGTAACCGGTTCCCATCATGTCGATGTTTGTGTGAACCGGAAGGGAAATCGAACGGCGGTTCATCTCGTGAATACCAGCGGTCCTCACGGGAACAAGCAGGTTTACGTTTTTGATGAAATTCCTGCTGTCGGCCCCCTCGACATCAGCATTCGCACATTACAAAAACCGGACAGTGTGTGGCTGGAACCGGGACACCGTTCATGTGATTATAAGTTCATTGATTATTCAATCAAACTGGTTGTTGATGAATTACAGATTCATGATATCATCGTATTTGAAAATGAATAAGGATCATCCATGTCCCATGAATTGACGCCTCTGTGGCTAAAATTTTGCCGGGAAATTCAAGCTATCAGCCAGACCGGATTGGCATTTACAGAAAATGAATTTGAAAAACAGCGTTATGTTCGGCTGTCGGAAATTGCGGCCGAAATGACAAATTCCGTTTCGCAGATAAATTATGATACACTCGCGGAATCTTTTCGTCTGCAGAAAGGTTATGCCACACCCAAGATCGATGTGAGAGGTGCAGTGATCAAAGACGGAAAAATACTGCTGGTGCAGGAACGTTCCGATCACGCCTGGTGCATGCCCGGTGGGTGGGTCGATGTGGGCGAGGCACCGGCTCAGTCCGTCGTTCGAGAAGTACGCGAAGAAAGCGGATTTATCGTGTCCGCACAAAAAATAGTCGGGGTTTTTGATGCCAACCGCAGCGGACGTCCGATGGAGTTTTTCCATGCCTTTAAAATTGTTTTTTTGTGCGAATTACTCGGCGGTGAAGCGCAACCGAGTAATGAGACCTGTGCAGTCGGTTTTTACGAGTTTGAAAAATTACCCGAATTGTCACAAAACCGCACGAATAAACGACACTTAAAGGTCATTCAGGCACATTTAAAGAATCCCAACACACCGGTGTTTTTTGATTGAATGTATTGAGCAAATTTATCTTATTCCGGATCAGCAGGATCGACTGGATCTGAATAATATAAATCTTTTATTCTGATTTTTTCTCCAATAGATCCATCCTGTTGATCCCGCAATGAGCATAGCCGTCAACCTGAAATATTAATATTTATTGCTAAATTATTGATCCCGCCGTGCGCATTGACGTCAACTTAATTTCACATTATGTATATTGTTATTATTTAGTTTTTGCACCAGGTGGATAACGATTAATAATTTTTTTAGCCACGGA
>JAFGEC010000583.1 GCA_016931775.1 Candidatus Zhuqueibacterota bacterium
CAGCATATCGCCGATATCGCTGACCAGCCCGATGGAAACGGCTTTACCTTTTTGTTTGGCTTCCAGGGCCCAATCACGCGCCTCTTCGAACCGATCGGTCATCCGGTCAAGGTAACGGGTATCCAGGCGCTTTTTTATCCTGGCAGGATCCACGTCCGCTCCCAGGAAAACGGCGCCGGCCATCACGGCAGCCAGAGGCTGTGCCCCTCCCATACCGCCAAGGCCACCACTGACCAGCAGTTTATGTTTCAGATTGCCGTTGAAATACTTTTTACCGCACGCCATAAAGGTTTCATATGTACCCTGCAGAATGCCCTGTGTTCCGATGTAAATCCAGCTTCCGGCTGTCATTTGTCCGAACATCATGAGACCTTGCTCACGGAGCTTGTTGAAATGCTCCCAGGTTGCCCATGCCGGCACCAGATTGCTGTTTGCAATCATTACACGGGGCGCTTCGGGGTGTGTCGGCAACAGGCCGACAGGTTTGCCCGATTGTATCAGCAAGCTGTGGTCGTTATCCATTTCCAGTAAAATTTGAATGATCTTTTTTACCGCTTCCGGATTCCGTGCCGCCTGGCCCGTTCCGCCGTAAACGATCAGTTCATCCGGATTTTCTGCAATCTCACGATCCAGATTGTTTAAAAGCATCCTCAAAGGTGCTTCAGTTTGCCACGATTTGGCATTCAACCGGCTGCCTGTCGGTGCTTTGTATTCCGGATGCCTTGCATAGGAATTGATAAAATCTGAATAATTCATGATTTAAACCGTAAGTTATTATTTTCTTTGACTGCTGTTTGGTTTGCACGTTCAACAAGTTGTTTGCTTGAATTTTTTAAGCCCCGTGATTTTATTCTCGAGACTTTCTCTGTTCCACTTTTGGGTATATATCGCATTATAAAATTATTATTGATAATACGCAATCATATTTTCGTATTTTTATAGCGTTTTGAACTCATTTAAAATACTAACCAATAAATACAAAAAAAGCAATAGAAAAAGGATACATAACGTTATATATCACTAACGTAGAGGATTTTCTCACAGTCTCTTCCCAAGCTTTCCGTCCGTAGTGCACCGGATCTGCGTAAATCATAATAACTCAAGTGAGGTTAGGACTTTTTTCTCATTGTTTTGGGAACAAATTATTGTTGTTTAAATATTTATTAAGTAATGTTCTTATACACTTCGCCCCGGTAGGGGCGTTTGAAGATAGACCGGTGATGAATCACTGGGTAAAGTGAGTAAAAAATTGCACCGCATAGGGGTGCCTGAATATTTCCTTAACGAACTAAAACAATAAAACAAACTTTTGAATCCTTTGAAAATATGGATATTAATTAACTGTCTGGCGAAGGGATTTGACCCCGATAAGTGACCAATTACTACATAAAATGTTATTATCGGTGGGATTGTTTTACAATGAAATGATGAATCGGAAGGATGGGCAGCTCAAGATTGCTAGTATTTTATGGATCGATCAATGCCCAAGTATATGTCCCATCTCAGCCGGATTCGCAGGGCCTTCGGAACGGGGCACGATTCGAAATAAAACCGGGAGTTGGACATTTTCGACCTGGTCGAGCTTGAAGGAATCGTCGGATGGGATCAGCAGCGCGACATTTTCCATGATCCAATCCCTGGCACAGGTGATTTCGCCGGGCTTTTGGGCCTCGATGATGATGTTTTTCCAGAGCATGTTGCGCATGACGCAGAAATCGTCGTCGTACAAAAGGGCTTCGAGCTGCTGCACGAGCCGGGACGTACCGGGCGTGAGCAGCGGGGTCAAAACACCGGCCTGCGGGGTGGCACCGGTGCCGGATGACCATGCGAAACCGGGACTTGCGAACGAACATAACACGCCCAAAGCGATGTTTGATAAAAAGCGCTGCATTCTGCGCGGTAAAACGATGGCAAAAACTGAAAAGTACATCGTGGACCTCCTGGTCGGTGTGCTCGACCGAATATTGATAGTCTCGATTATCCTCAAAATATGAAGAATCGCTTAGCTTTTGCGTCCGAGTTAATGTGTCTGTTAGCTCTTTTTTAATAATACATAAGAACCGATTGCAACCATTACCAAACCCGATGTAAGGTTTACCTTGTTCTGATATTTCTTTTTTAGTATTAATGCTTTCGAGATGATGGCAAGATAACAATAAAAACCAATGACAATAAATGATACGAGGGATATTATAAAAATTATAGCTATTACTTCGTAGAGATGTATTTGATTGATATCTATTATCGTTGGTACTATACCTGCATAAAATAAAATTGGCTTTGGATTACCCAATGTAATTAACAATCCACTTAGCAGTGTCTTATGTTTTGAGAGCTTTCCATTTTTAAATCTGATTTTTTCCTTTCTGTTTTTAATAATATTCAAACCTAAATATAATAGATACATTCCTCCGATTATTTTAATTATATAAAACAGTTGTCCCATAATTTTCGAAATTACAGACATTCCGAGTACTGCGAGGAGGAAAAAGAAAATATCTCCTATAACAAGCCCGCCAATGAATAATAAAGATGATTTAAATCCCTTCGATAATGCCGTCGATACAGATGCTAAAACACCAGGTCCCGGTGTAGCAGAGAGAATTATCATTCCCAAAAAAAATGCTAATAATATATCAAAATTCATTTATTCTCCTTTAGGGCTGACGTCATTTTGTAACCGGCCGGAACAGCCCAGTTCTTACCAAAAGGTTAACCTGGCTTATAAGGTGAAAAATTTACTCAAGGCTTATCCAGGACAGTCGGTTCTGGTATTGGATCACCGCTGGCATCGTTCATTTTACACCAATGTGGGCCTGCGCCAGGCGGGATCGCGAGGATGATACTGCCTTGTTGGGGCTGATTCATGTTTAATAAACTTGCTTCATAGCTTCCATCCGTCGTCAGGATATCGGCCTTGCATTCTTTCAGGGCCAGTATGGATGAATCATGCGGAAACATATTCCGTGTGCCTACCTCTGAGGTGCTTTGTTCCTGTTTGGTGGAAATGACGGCCAGATTCGGCCCCATTTTTTCATAAACATCCAGCGGCGAACTATGCATACTACCATGGTGCGCGACTTTGATGGTGTGGCAGGCCAAATAATTGATCATTTTATTCACCAGCGGTTGGTGCGTGGACTGCCTTTCCAATTTGGGAAACTCCTGGATTATATGACTCCATGAGTCGAATTCCGCATCACCAGCCAGAATCACGACTGATTTTCCCGCTTTCCGGATGTCCTCCTGGCTTATATTTCCTACATACTCCTCTGATTTGATCGCCAGGACATTTTCACTGTGATGTTCGAGCCGTAAAACGATCGAGGCATTGTTCATGTCAACCCCATAGGTCGCATACCGATTTCGAAGCAATATTGAAGGCGCCAGAACGGTTATACTGACATTTCCGATATATCTCTCCATCCCGGATGAGGCACGAATCGTTGGGATCGATTTTGATTTCAGGGTTGTGAGGATCGTGCGATATATATTCGAATTATGCCGGAATCCGCTGTCCCAGAACTC
>JAFGEC010000584.1 GCA_016931775.1 Candidatus Zhuqueibacterota bacterium
AATCCCGGCGGCAAATTGCCGTTTACCGTGGCATCTGACGAAGGCCATTATCCTGCGTTTGATTCTCAGGCTGAGAAGGTAACCTACGATCGCTATCATGGCTACATCAAGCTGGATCACGACGGCAACGAAGCTGCCTTCCCATTTGGGTTTGGATTGTCCTATACAACTTTTAAGCAAGCCAATGCAGACATTCAGGTATTCGACGATCGTGTTGAACTGTCACTGAATGTGACGAATACCGGACCTGTGGCTGGAGATCAGGTTGTACAGCTTTACATTGGATTTGATCAGTCATCCACTGAAAGGGAACACAAGCTTTTGAAAGGTTTTCAACGAGTATCACTCGAACCAGGTGAAACAAAGACTGTAATCCTGACTTGTCCTTTTGATAAAATCACATGGTATAATCCGAATACAGCTGAATGGGAATTGGAGAGAATGAAATACGAGGCGTATATCGGATCGAGTAGTGATGAAAAAGATCTGATTAAAAAATCATTTCGGATCGAATAACTATTAAAACCGTCGCTCCTTTTTTAATATGAATGTCTAACACTCTGATCCACCGGATACGAACCGCCACACTGTAAGGGCTCCATTAGTGATCTCAGGCTATTAGGATTTAACTTTTTATTAGTGCTGTTTATCGTTCGCACCGGTGAGTATCATGTAATGTGGCAAAAATTGAACGATATTTTCCTTTCTATTTACAAAAACAATTTTTATTATATTGTATTGAGGAATAATGAATATTTCCCCACAGGACGACGCAATAATAGAAGATCGGATTGATAAAAGTTTATTAGGTTTACGTCATTTAAATGAAAATCAGAATGATTTACGTTATTGGCTAAGTATAACTCCTCAACATCGTATTGCAGCTATTGAAATGATGAGACGGATAAATTATGGCCATGACATCTTTACAAGAAATATTTAATCCACATTTTTATCTAAAGGAGAGCCAAATGAAACGATGGACCATCAGCATTATTTTTATCGTACTGTTGAACACAGCAATTTTTGCACAACCTGCAGATTCGGAAATTGCATCCATCACCAATCATAATGACTGGGGATGGACGTCAATTGTACAAACAAATGGGATTATCACACTTGCAACGGTTCCTGATATTGGTGCAAGAATAATGCAATACGATCTTGACGATTTTCAATTTTTATATGTGAATCCCGGAGAAATCGGCAAAACATACACACCTGCACGGGGAGGATTTCATGGATATGGCGGGTATGTTGTCTGGCCCGGGCCCCAAAATTCACGCTGGGGTTGGCCCCCGCCTCCTGTTCTGGATTATGGTGCCTATAAATCGGAAATCGTACAAAACTCTGCTGATTCAACATCTGTTTCCGTAACGAGTGAAATAGAACAATGGCAGGCCCCCGGCCTTCGTTTCGAGAGGAGAATGACCGTATACAAAGGTACCAGCCGTGTACGTGTAGATCAGTTTATGATCAATGAAGCTTCGGAAGCACAAAGTTGGAGCATTTGGGATGTTACACAGACGATAGCCAAATCACCCAGAGATGATTATTGGGTGTACTTTCCAATTAATCCGAATAGCGAGCATGGTGAAGATGGGGTTTATTTCCGTGACAATGCCAATTCCAGTGCATGGCAAGGTGAGGTCGCCCCCGGAATCTATGGTGTTGTATTTCGCCCGGAGGGTAAAAAACTGTTTGCCGATCCACATAAAGGCTGGATTGGATATGTTGACCAAGGTGAAAGCAAAGCCTACATTAAAACATTTAAAATATTTGAAGGTGAAACATATCCCGGTGATAAAGGCGGCGGTCGAGTTCAGGTTTATTTAGGAACTTCCAATTATGAAGTTGAAGTCGCCAGTCCAATTGCTGACTTGGCACCTAGTGGCGGTCGATACAGTTTCCGCCAAGATTGGTATGCAACGACCATGAACGGACCCATTTTAGACGTGAATGCAGCAGGTGCCATTGAAAAACGGCTCTACCAGGATGATCAAACTCAAAATATTGCAGGAACTTTTGGAGTTTTTTTTCTTGGAACGGCAAAGCTGGTTGTAAAAGATGCATCCGGAGCTGTTCTTACAGAAGGTACGGTTCATGATATTACTCCTCTTGAAAAATTGGAAATTAATGAATCAATCGAGTTACCGGCAGAAATGGCATCAATAGAAATAGTTGTTTATGATTATACCGGTAAAGAAATTGGTGCAATAGAGTCCGCAACGCCTGATCAATTAAGTTCGGTCGAAGCAAAAATATCGACTCTACCGGAAAAGACAACTCTATTGCAAAACTATCCCAATCCATTTAATTCCGGAACAAAAATTTATTATATTTTATCAGAAAAACAATATATTGAACTGGCAATATACAATCTGAATGGACAGCGGGTTAAAACACTGGTTCATCAAGTGCAACCGGCTGGATTTTATACGGTTCCTTTTGATGGTTCAAACTTGAGTTCCGGAATTTACTTGTGTCATATGCAAACAGAAGGCACAAACATGACGCATCGTTTGCTTTTGATAAAGTAAGCAAACCTTTGGTATATTATGCCACAATTGGCCGTGACAAAGACACGATGAGAAAGGAAGACTATGAAATCCATCCATCATGCCCGGTTTTTCCTCTTAAAAACTATCCTGCTCTTAATGGGATTTGTTGTACTTTGGGCTTGTCCGGTATTCGCCTTGGATGGCCAAATAGGGATCCACGATCCCTCCACCATCATTCTCTGCAATGGCAAGTACTACACTTACGGTACCGGCGGTTCCTCCCTGGTCTCAGAAGACGGCTGGACCTGGCGGCGCGGGGTCACGCCCTCGCGCCGTGGACTGGCCCCGGACATCATTCACATCGGCGACCGTTATTATATGTATATTGCCGCGAACATTGGGGGACAGCCCAGGGCCGCCATCAACATGATATGGAACAAGACCCTCGATCCGAATTCCTCTGACTTTAAATGGGAGGAAGGCGGTGTGGTTGCCTCATCCAATGGAGTTGAGTTCTGCAATGCCATCGATCCTGGAATATTTTTAGATCCCACGGACGGCAAGCCGTGGCTGGTCTACGGGTCCTATTTCGGCACCATCCGTCTGATCCGGCTTGATCCAAGGACCGGTCAGCGCCTCGATCCCAACGACAAACCTGTTGACATTGCGATCAACTGTGAGGCGGCGGTGATGATCTATCGCGACGGCTGGTACTACCTGCTGGCCACACACGGCAGTTGCTGCCGGGGTGCCGACTCCGGCTACAACATTCGTGTGGGCCGTGCCAGAAAAATAACGGGTCCTTTCCTCGACAACATGGTCATGGATATGCTCCAGGGCGGCGGCAAGCTCTTTGTCGGCTCCGGTGGTCGCGTCATCGGTCCCGGCCATTTTGGCCTGCTCGACCTGGGTGACAGTGTGCAGAAATTCTCCTGCCATTATGAAGCCGATCTCGACAGGGGCGGCGCCAGTGTCCTGGACATCCGGCCGTTGCTGTGGAGAGACGGCTGGCCCGTAGCCGGCGACAATTTCAGGGAAGGCACCTATGAAATCGAATCTGTACGCACCGGTACGGCGCTCGAACTGGCGGTGGAGGGGATTCCGGTCGGCGGCAGACGCAGCAGGGGCATGCGGGGAATGTTTGCCGGTGCCGGCGGGGTGATTCTGTCGCAGGATGTTTTCGAGGTTTCGGTGAATTGGCCTGAGGGCAACGTTGATGTGCGCATGGCCAACTATATGTGCCAAGCCCAGCAAAAGTGGACCGTATCGGCCGATACCAGCGCCGGCGGCTATCCCGGATCACCGTATTTTAAAATCACCATAGCCGGAACCGGCCGCACGCTGGCTGTGGGTGAGGACGGTGAATTGGTTGCCCTCCCTGCTTTTAACGGCGGGCCCGAACAACTCTGGCGTCTCGACCAGCTCACCGACGGTAGCTGGCGCGTTTTGCCCAAAGCCGTCCCGAACTCTTCGGAACCGCTGGCCCTTTCGGCCGTTGGCCACAGTTTTGCGACCCTCGCCGAGGTCGATCCAGCCGGCGATAAACAACGCTGGCTCTTTAAATCGCCGTGACGGTTAAAAAAAGATCGGAAACCAATATTCTGAAATCGAAAATTCAGCAAAGGAGTTGCTCATGAATGTATTCCGCAAGATCCGCATCCCGGCATTCGTTTTCCTGGTGGGCTCGGTGACTTTGGCCACAGCAGTGGATTTCGATATCGAAAACCGAAGCCACCCATCCTTCATTACACGTCCCGCCTCCGCCGAAAAGGTTCCCAATGCCGACGGCTTTATCCAGCGTTGGCTTATTCTTGAACCGATCCCAGCCAGCGGGCTTACCGACAGCGCCGTCCAGGCGGCT
>JAFGEC010000585.1 GCA_016931775.1 Candidatus Zhuqueibacterota bacterium
ACCTGGGGGACATTTATCTTGACAATCGTCCCATATTTTAATATATTAATTTCAATTTGAAATTCAAAAGTGAATTGTGCGAATGCCGAGGGATAAGCTCAAATTAATGGGTATGATTTTTCATGCCTATCATGGATGCGGACAAGCAGAGCGGGAGCATGGACAAAGGTTTGAAGTTGATGTTGAAATGGTGTTTGATTCAACCGTTCCGGCCGAATCTGACCGGATTAAAGAAACAATCGATGTCCGTAAGGTTTATGACTTGGTAAGAGATATCGTTTTAAATAAAAGTTTCAATCTTATCGAGGCTGTTTGCCAGCGTATTGCAGATTGCGTTTTGGAATCGTTTGATGTTGAGGAGGTTACGGTGCGCGTGCGTAAACCCTTTGCACCGTTGGGTGGCTTGGCAAATGGCACAGAGATCGAAATAATTCGGCAGCGATCTTGATGTTTTTGTTGTTTGAATAGACCATTGTTGCAATTAAAAAATAAGAGAATTTTTATCGGTCTGGGTTCAAACATGGGGGACCGGACATCGAATATTACAGAAGCTCTTTACCATATTTCGAAAACACCCTGTTCTATCATACGTGTTTCGAGTTTGTACGAGACCGAACCTGTCGGACACGTTGAGCAGGCAGATTTTATCAACGCTGTGATTGAAATAAGATCGGACTTGACAGCGGATAAGCTTCTGCATTCATTACTACGGATTGAAAGTGTTATGGGACGCGTACGGCGGCAGGTTTGGGAACCTCGAATTATCGATCTGGATATTCTTTCTATCCAGGCGACTGTTATTTTTTCAACCTACCTAAAGGTTCCTCATCCACAATTGGCTCACCGTCGCTTCGTGTTGGTCCCGTTTCAGGAAATAGCGGCCGATTACTGGGTCGCCGGTTTTGATAAAAATGTAAGGCAGTTATTAAAAGAGACGACTGACAAGAGCCGGGTGAAATTATATAAGGTGATAGAGGTAAAATAGTGTCCTTACCACAATATATTTGTATTGAAGGTGTTATCGGCGTCGGGAAAACCAGTTTAACAAAATTACTCGGTGAATTTTTAGACGCCCAGACAATTTATGAACGGCCGGAAGAAAATCCCTTTTTGGAAGATTTTTATCGTGATCCTCAACGTTATGCGTTTCAGGTGCAGTTATATTTTCTCCTCAGTCGCTATCGACAGCAGATGGAGAATCTGCAGCGCGACTTGTTTCACGAAACAACCGTATCGGATTATCTGTTTGCCAAGGATAGGATTTTCGCCCATGTGAATCTGGAGGATCGGGAGCTGTTTTTATACGATAGAGTTGCTTCATTGCTCGAGCAGGATATTCCAAAACCCGATTTGGTCGTATATTTGCAGTCAACACCGGAAACGCTTGTAAAAAATATTAAAAAACGAGGCCGGTCATATGAAAATGATATGTCGGCTGATTATTTAAAATCACTGAATGAAGCGTATAATCGGTTCTTTTTCCACTACAAGGAAGCTCCCCTGCTGGTGGTGAATAGCACCTTGGTTGATTTTGTCAACAATAAGGGGGATTTTCAAGAACTTGTGAACCAGATTATGCGGCCTCATTCCGGGATTGAATATTTTTCACCGGCGCGTTAGTGGTGGTTTGGAAAAGTTTAAAGGATTCCGTCATGCAAGAGGACCTAGAGTCCTCTTGTTAAGTTTTATGAGGTCAAAAAATGTTTTTTAGAGTTATTGTTCGTTTTTTGTTTTATGGTCTGTTTGCTTACTGGATATTCAAGTTTATTGCAAGAATGAGTAAACCTTCCGAACCTCGCGTTCAGGTACGAGGAAAACCCAACGCAGATCCGCTTGATCTATCGGATAATGATGTTGAGGATGTGGAATACCGGGATGTGAAAGATTAGAATTATTATATGAAAATATTTTTTCGAATTCTCTCCTACGTAAAGCCATATTGGCCCCGTTTGGCCGGCTCTATGTTATGTATCGTTTTTTTTACGTTTTTTAACGGTGCGTCACTTATATCCATCATTCCGTTCTTGAATGCCATTTTTCAGGTTTCGGGTGAAAAAACGGCCGAAACGAAGGTTGTAAACTCCGATCCCGGGCAGCTGCTTACCTCAAATATTCCGGAATCGTTCAGGGAAAAACCTGCAGAGTTGAAGGAAAGAGTGTATCGGCTTTTTTTAGGTTCAACCGAACTCACGACTAAAAAACAAAGCGAACAGGCGTTAAAACGGATCTGTTTTTTTATTATTATTCTCATCATGCTCAAAAGTGTCTTTTCCTATTTCCAGGCATATCTGATGGCTCATGTGGAGCAGAGTGTGATGCGCGATATACGTAATGATCTGTATGCCCATATAAATAAATTATCATTAAGTTATTTTCAACGAACCAGAACAGGCCAAATTATATCACGAATAACCAATGATGTCAATCTGGTAAACGGTGGCGTGTCGGCCAGTTTTGTCACATTGATTAAAAATCCGCTCACGATAATTACTTCATTGTCCATTGCCTTATATTTAAGCTGGCGATTAACGCTGGTTGCAATTGTTGTCGCACCTTTCAGCATGGCGTTGATCGGTTGGATCGGATTAAAATTGAGAAAACAGAGCGCCCTGTCCCAGGAACGTATGGCTGATGTGACATCGGTGTTACAGGAGACGGTTTCCGGTATCCGGGTCGTTAAAGCTTTCGCTATGGAATCGTTTGAAATTAAAAAATTTAAAAATCAAACACAGCAATATTTTAAATCTCTCATAAAGATTACCAGAACCCGGAATCTGGCTTCCCCGCTTACTGAATTTTTAGGCACAAGCGTCGGTGTGGGAATTTTATGGTTCGGCGGACAACAGGTGTTGTTGGGTGAGATTTTGGCTCCGGAGGAATTTGTCGGTTTTTTAATTGTGATATTCTCCATGATGCAACCTGTTAAAGAGCTTTCCAGTGTGAATAACCGTTTGCAGGAAGCAGTCGCCGCCGGCGAACGTATTTTTAATATCCTCGATCTGGAGCCCAGCATTAAAAACGTAGCTTCACCATTGCCGGTGGCAGCTTTTAATGATTATATTGAATTTAAAAACCTGAGTTTTAGTTACAACGGCCGTGATACCGTATTAAACCAGGTTAATTTTAAAGTAAAAAAAGGCGAGGTTTTAGCCATTGTGGGGCCGAGCGGGGCCGGCAAGTCCACGCTGGTGGATCTTATCCCGAGGTTTTACGATCCGTCTGAAGGGTCGGTGCTGCTCGATGGTATCGATGTCCGTATGATCGATCTGTCCTGTTTGCGTAAGATTATGGGTATTGTTACACAAGAAACGATACTTTTTAATGATACCGTACGCAACAATATCGCCTATGGATTGGCGGACAAATCAATGGAGGAAATTATTCGGGCGGCAGAAATAGCCAATGCACATGGTTTTATCAATCAAATGCCTGACGGATATGATACCAATATCGGTGAACGTGGCGTGAAGCTTTCCGGCGGGCAGCGCCAGCGGCTGGCTATTGCGCGGGCAGTGTTAAAAAATCCGCCCATACTTATCCTGGATGAAGCCACGTCATCTCTGGATACCGAATCCGAGGTGCTTGTACAGCAGGCAATCGAACGATTGATGAAAAATCGAACTTCTTTTGTCATCGCTCATCGCCTTTCTACGATTTTAAATGCCGATGCGATCGTTGTACTGGAAAATGGTAAAATCGTCCAGCGGGGCACCCATGAACAGTTGCTAAGCCGGGAAGGATTATATAAAAAGCTCCATAATATGCAGTTTAGGCTCTAATTTATTCAATCTGCAGGTGAAATTTATTTCTACATTTAAGGAAAAAACCGATTATCAGCAGAACGAGCATGAAAAACTCGTCATGTTGCTCAACGTGACTCGGAATATATCCCGCGAGATTCTGTTGGATCGTTTATTGTTGCTTATAATGGATGAGGTCAAGCGGGTTTTGGATTGTGACCGTTGTACCGTGTTCATTATGGACCGGGAACGGAATGAGTTATGGTCTCAGGTCGCCCATGGGGCAAAGGAGATCCGGATTCCCGGTGACAGGGGAATTGCCGGCCATGTCGCCCAGACGGGTATTGTTCTCAATATACCGGACGCGTATGCCGACGACCGGTTTAATCCATCTATTGATAAAAAAACAGGATATATAACCCGCACAATTCTGGCTGTACCGATGCGTAACAAAATGGGTGAAATCATCGGAGTTTTTCAGGCGCTTAATAAAAGGAAAGGATCCTTTAATAATGAGGATGAAGAACTTTTAAATACAATTTCTGTGATCGCAGCGACACAGATCGAAAATGCGCAACTGTATAAGGAACAAAAGAAAACCTTTGAGAGTCTGGTTGAAACTCTGGCAAGCACCATCGACGCACGTGATCCCTTGACCGCAGGTCATTCGAAAAGAATCGCCATGTATGCGGAAAACATTGCCGAAATTATTGGACTATCCCATCAGGAAAAGGAAATTTTGCGAATTGCGGCATTATTACATGATTTAGGAAAAATCGCCGTGCGGGAGGCGGTTTTAACAAAAGAGGGAAAACTCACCACTAAAGAATTTGAACATATTCAAAGTCATCCCCGGTTTACCAAGCGCATTTTAGACAATATTAATTTTTCCAGTGCACTCAGTCAGGTTCCGAATATTGCTGCAGCACATCATGAAAGATTAGATGGTTCCGGCTATCCGTTCGGATTACGGGACGATCAGATTCCTAAATTGGGAAAAATATTGGCTGTTGTGGATGTTTTTGATGCATTGACATCCAAGCGTCACTATAGAGACCGGATGGAGTTTGATAAAGTTATTAAGCAGCTCTATATAAGCAGTGGAACTCATTTTGAAATCTCCTATGTGGATGCTTTACTGCAATTCCCTCTGGACAAGTTGGTATCAATAATGGAACAGGAAAACAAGTGGGGATTGGATGAAAAGCATTTGGCGTTTTTATCGTCATTTACAATATCTGATGTTTATCAGGCGCTGTCACAGGAGAATCCCGGCGATGATCAAAAGGAATTAATGTCGGTTTTTCAGATATATTATTTACGCGAATATTTAGCGGAGAGTGTATGAAATCGATCGTTTTGAGCAGTGATGCGCCCCAGGCTATCGGGCCCTACAGTCAGGCTGTGATTTTTAAAGACCGGCCGTTGATATTTACTGCCGGTCAAATAGCCATCGATCCCAAAACCGGCGACATGGTTGCAGGCGGTATAGAGCTGCAGACCCGACAAGTACTTGAAAACCTGGCGGCGGTTTTAAAGTCTGCCGGATCCGGCATGCAAAATGTCGTAAAGACGACGGTATATTTGAAGAATATGGAAGATTTTGCCGTTATGAACCAAGTTTATGCCGGTTATTTTGATAAACAACCGCCGGCCAGATCGGCCGTTCAGGTGGCGCGGTTGCCAAAGGATGCATTAATTGAAATTGAAGCGATAGCTTTTGTGACTTGAAAAGTGAAAACAATACTTTTAACAGTTCTATTCAGCGCTGCGACGACCTATACAGCCGGCGCAGCGATCCAAAGTGATTCGACCCAAACGGATTCCGTTCGTTTTTTAAATGAAATTCAGAGTATACACCGTGATGCGTCTGCGTTAACTGTTGGTCCGGTCGATTCAATTACAACGGATTCCATTCGTTCAATTGACAATAATCGTGATGTGCGCCGAAGTAAATCCCCCTCCGGTGCCATGTTGAGGTCAATTGTGGTACCCGGTTGGGGACAGTTGTATAACGGAAAGTGGTTCAAAGCGATTCTCGTGGCCGGAACTGAAATTGGCTTAATTGCCAATGCTGTCTTGCAAAACCAACTGGCAGTACAGTCAATCAACAAATTCGATCGTGAGTTTTATGCGGACAATCGGAGTCTTTCCCTATGGTGGTTGGGTGCGGTGATTTTGTACAGCATGGGAGATGCGTATGTCGATGCGCATTTGTACCGGTTCGATGAAAGTCCTCGTTTAAGTCTTTTGTACAAAAAATTACCGACCGGAAAAGCATTTCAGACTGAATATTTATACGTTGTTTGTCTGAACATACCATTAAAATGAACAAAGGAGGAATTATTGTCAACCAATCGTCAGGATAGAGGAAAGTGGGGATCCCGCGTCGGCTTTATTTTTGCTGCAGCCGGCTCCGCTATTGGACTGGGCAATATCTGGCGGTTCCCTTATGTGGCCGGTGAAAACGGAGGTGCTGCTTTCGTTTTTTTGTATATCATTTTCGTTATAATCATCGGCGTCCCGGTCATGATCTCCGAACTGGCAATCGGGAGATATACCGAAAAAAATCCCGTCGGCGCATTCCGTCTACTGGCTCCAAAGAGCTGGTGGCCCGCATTGGGTATGTTGGGTGTTTTTACCGGTATAGGAATATTGTCTTTTTATTCCGTTGTGGCCGGATGGACGCTGGGTTATTTCGTTAAAACTATATTGGGTGAGTTTTCAGGTGAAATAACCACAGGTAATCTGGAAGTAATTTATAATACCTTTGTCGGTAATCCGGTCGCGGTTATCATATATTCTTTTATTTTCATCTCCATTACAGCATTGGTCGTTCAGGGTGGTGTTTCAGAGGGAATTGAGCGCTGGGCAAAAATTTTAATGCCGTTTTTATTTGCCCTTTTGATCCTTTTGACCCTGAGATCGATCACTCTGGAGGGCGGCGCTGAGGGTATCAGAACTTATCTTTTACCGGATTTTTCCAAAGTCAGGGCGGCGACTTTCGGCAAGGCGTTGGGCCAGGCTCTGTTTTCTCTCAGTCTGGGCATGGGAACCATGATAACCTATGGCAGTTATATGTCAAAAAAAGAGAATCTGGTGACAGCTGCCGGCTATGTTTGTTTTTTCGATACATTAATTGCGATATTGGCAGGATTGATGATCTTTCCTGCTGTTACTGCCAATAACCTGAGTATGGGAGAGGGGCCTGGTCTGGTTTTTAAGGTGATTCCGGCCATTTTTTCCAGGATGTTCGGCGGTCATATTTTCGGTGCCGGATTTTTTCTTCTGCTTGCCATTGCGGCACTTACATCGACGATTTCACTGCTGGAAGTGCCGGTGGCCTACCTGGTTGACGAGCGGCATTGGAAGAGGACAAACGCGGTTTTGCTTATGGCTGCAGCCGCTTTCCTTTTAAGTATTCCTTCATCCCTGTCTTTTATGTCGGGCGGGTTTTTTGCCAATATACCTGTTTTAAAAATGAAATTTTTAGCCTTTATGAATATCATTATGGGTAATTATTCACTGGCTATAGGTTCGTTTTTTATTGCATTGTTTGTCGGAGCACGCTGGGGAACGGGAATGATCAGGTCGGATTTTACAGAAAACCGGCTGTCGCCGGTTGTTTACAATATCTGGCGTTTTTTAATTCGTTTCGTCTGTCCCATTGCAATATTGGCAATTTTTATTTATATTATCGTTTCTGGTGATTATGCATAATTATTGACTGAACCTACTGACTCAGGAAAGTAATTCGAGTGATTATTCTAGGCATATCGGCTTTTTATCATGACAGCGCTGCGGCGCTGATTAAAGATGGTGATATCGTTGCTGCGGCGCAGGAAGAAAGGTTTACACGAAAAAAACATGATTTTCGTTTTCCCAACCACGCTATCGATTATTGTCTGCGGGAGGGCGGCTTAAAAGCCTCACAGCTCGATTACGTCGTATTTTACGATAAACCGTTTTTAAAATTTGAAAGGATTCTGGATACATATCTTCAATATGCTCCGGTGGGAATTTTTTCGTTTCTAAAAGCCATTCCTTTATGGATTAAACAAAAGTTATGGATGAAATCACTCATTGCTGATGAATTAAAAGGTTATGAGGGAGATATATTATTCCCCGAGCATCATTTGTCACACGCCGCATCGGCGTTTTATCCGTCACCTTTTATGGAAGCCGCTATCATCACCACAGATGGTGTGGGTGAATGGACGACGACGAGTATCGGTGTGGGAAACGGAAACAAGATTAATATATTAAAAGAGATACATTTTCCCCATTCGCTGGGCATGTTGTATTCCGCCTTTACATACTATACCGGATTTAAAGTCAATTCCGCAGAATACAAGGTCATGGGACTGGCACCTTACGGAGAACCAAGGTACGTTCAAAAGATATTGGATCATTTAATCGACATCAAAGAGGATGGTTCCTTCCGGTTAAACATGCATTATTTTAATTATGCCGCCGGATTGACCATGACCAATAATAGATTTGCCGAATTATTCGGAGGACCCGCCCGTAAGCCCGAGACATTGTTAACGCAAAAAGAAATGGATTTAGCACGATCGGTACAGGAAGTGACGGAAATGGTTATTTTGCGCATGGCAAGGTTTGCACGTCAATTGGTATCGAAAAAGAATTTGTGCCTGGCCGGTGGTGTGGCCTTGAATTGTGTGGCAAACGGAAAAATCTTGCGTGAAGGTATATTTGAAAATTTATGGATTCAACCGGCGGCAGGTGATGCGGGAGGTGCCCTTGGTGCGGCGTTGGCGGTCTGGTATGATCATCTGAATAACCAGCGGCAGGCAAATGATGTGGATGACTTTCAGAAAGGATCTTTTTTAGGCCCTCATTATGAAAGTCATGACATTTTGCAATTTCTTGAAAACCACAAATTACCCTATAAAAAACTTACTCGAGAAGAGCTGCCCAAAGTTGCGGCCAAATTATTGACGGAAGAAAATGTCATCGGCTGGTTTCAAGGCCGCATGGAATTCGGTCCCAGGGCTTTAGGCGCTCGAAGTATTATTGGTGATGCCCGATCACCCCGGATGCAGAAAAAAATGAATTTAAAAATTAAATTTAGAGAATCATTCCGTCCGTTTGCGCCATCCGTCCTCGATGACCAGGTGTCGAATTTTTTTGAATTTGAAGGTCAAAGTCCGTATATGCTGATGGTTGCAGATGTAAAAAAAGAAATCCGCCGGCAAATGACCCCGGAAGAAAAGCAATTATTCGGCATCGACAAGCTAAATGTCAAACGTTCGGAAATCCCGGCCGTTACGCACGTGGATTATTCAGCACGATTGCAGACCGTGCATAAACAAACCAATCCGCTCTATTATGATATGATCAAAGCGTTTTACGACCTGAGTGGGTGTCCGGTTATTGTCAATACATCATTTAACGTGCGAGGCGAACCCATCGTTTGTAAGCCAATTGATGCTTATAAATGTTTTATGCGGACGGAGATAGATTATCTTTTTCTGGGTGATTTTTTATTGGATAAGTCGAATCAACCGGAATTCGTCGATGAAATCAACTGGCAGGAAAAATTTGAACTGGACTAAGAGAGGACATGGATAAATCCAAATTTACAGATAAAAAAGAATGGAGAAAATTTGGCTATGGCGTCGCCGTCATTCTTGCGCTGATTGCGACGGTTCAGCTCCTAACCGGAAAAACTCTTTTCCCTTATTTTTATATAACAGCGGCCGTCTTTTCGGTTTGTGCGCTACTTTTGCCCATTGTTTTGAAACCGATATACATTCTGTTTTCCTACTTGGGGCTGATTTTGGGATGGATCATGACGCGCGTCATCCTGACCGTCATGTTTTACCTTGTATTTACCCTGATCGGTTTTACTGTGCGGTTGTTCCAGAAACAGGTGCTGGATATAAAGTTGCAAAAAAACAGCCCCAGTTACTGGATTGACCGTAAAGAGGATCAAAAGATAAATTTCGAAAATCAATTTTAAAAAATAGTATTATTGTTGTGGGATTTTTTTCGGAGGTTATATGGCAAGCAAGTTGTCTATTTTAGTAGAATTTTGGGTGTTTCTCAAGGTTCGTAAAAAGTGGTGGCTTACACCGATAGTCGTGCTGTTGGTATTATTTGGTGCGCTCATTGTTTTCACGCAGGGATCGGCTCTGGCACCATTTATATATGCCCTGTTTTAAAAAAACGACAAGAGGAGGAAAAGATCGTGATGTCACGTCAACAGGCTTTTGACCTGACCCGGCCACGATTCAAAAACAAAAATCTTTTTAAACATGTTTTAGCTGTCGAAGCAGTCATGAAGGAACTGGCTATCGTATTAAAACAACCCGTAGATCTATGGGGTTTGACCGGATTGCTTCATGATTTTGATTATGAGGAAACTGCACAAATCCCTGAACGTCATACACTGGTTACAGCAGAATTATTAAAGGATTACGACGTTCCTATGGAAGTGATTCATGCGATCAAGTGTCACAACAACATGGCGGAGAAAAAAAGTTTATTGGATAAGGCTTTATACGCCGCTGATCCTGTTACAGGATTGATTGTTGCCGCGACATTGATGCATCCGGATAAAAAATTGAATTCTGTAGACACTGAATTTGTTATGCGGCGGTTTAAGGAAAAAAGTTTTGCACGTGGTGCAAACCGTGAACAGATTCTGACCTGTTCAACATTAGATCTGGAAATAGAAACTTTTATCGGCCATTCAATTTCAGCCATGCAAAAGATCAGCGATGACCTGGGTTTATAAAATACTTTTTGTTGCAACTTTGGTCTACCTCTCACCGGCAAAAGCATTGGAGACAGCCAAACCGGATACCCTTCGGTTAAAATCGCGATTTTGGGTACAGGATAAATGGATCGGCAAAGACAAGGGTGATCATTTTGTAGCCAGTGCGGTTTTGGTGGGTTTTGGATATTACGCAGCTCGAAAGGAGTTGAAAATTCAAAATTCTAAAACTTTTGCCGTTGGTTTTTCATTGAGTTTTGGTGTTTTGAAGGAAATATTCGATGGAACAGCCCGAAGAGGCCGACCGAGTTATAAAGATTTGGCATGGGATATTGCCGGAATCGGGCTGGGATATTTGATTGTTAATATTAACGAAAATCAGAGAATTTATGAATAACTTTGATAAACCTCGTTCGAATTGTGGTATTGTAGGAATCTACGGAAATTCAGATGCCGCACGTCTGGCATACCTCGGATTGTATGCTCTGCAACATCGGGGGCAGGAAAGTGCCGGGATTGTAAGTTCGGATGGTGAACAATTTTATCGGCGTCTGGGTCCCGGACTTGTTTCCGAGGTGTTTCCAAATGATGATGTGTTGCAAAAACTGGAGGGGCATATTGCCGTTGCCCATAATCGGTATTCTACGACTGGAGGTACCCTAAAACAGAATATTCAACCCTTACTGGTGAATCTAAAAAGTGGGCCGTTTGCTATCAGTCATAACGGAAATTTGACAAATTCGGGTGAACTTCGTGAATCTCTTGTTGATGACGGTGCTTTGTTTCAAACAACGACTGATACGGAAGTTATTTGTCATCTCATTGCCAGGTCGCGTGAAAACGAATTACACGATAAAATTAATGGGGCCTTACGAGAGGTAAAGGGCGCTTATTCCCTGGTCATGATGTCCGGCGACCGGTTATTCGCTGCACGGGATCCGCATGGGGTCCGACCTTTGAATATCGGATTTAGTGATAATACATTTTTTGTGGTTTCGGAAACATGCGCTCTCGATCTTGTCCGTGCGGAAAGCATTCGGGATGTTGAGCCCGGAGAACTGGTGGAGATCAGCAAAGAGGGAATAAAGTCGTGGAAATTTGCAAGTGGACAGAAACGCTTCGCATGTATTTTTGAGTACATTTATTTTGCAAGACCTGACAGTCGAGTTTTTAATGAGAATGTAGATAAAGTCAGAAGAAAATTGGGTAAAATCCTGGCACAAGAAAGCCCTGCCGAAGCGGATATCGTCATATCCGTTCCCGATTCAAGTAATACTGCTGCCATCGGGTACTCACGGAGATCAGGCATTAAAATTGAGCTGGGATTGATTCGTAATCATTATGTGGGGCGGACATTTATCCAACCGAAGCAGGATTTTCGCGATTTTGCCGTACGAGTCAAGTTCAACACGGTAAAAGGTGTGTTGAAAGACCGGCGTGTTGTCGTTGTCGAAGATTCTATCGTCCGCGCGACAACCTTACGTCAGCTTGTGTCACTCATCAAACAGAGTGGGGCCAAAGAGGTGCACGTGCGCGTCAGTTCTCCTCCTATTATCTCCCCCTGTTACTATGGAATGGATTTCCCCAGAAAAGAGGAGTTGGTTGCACATCGGCTCAAGGTCGCTGAAATTGAAAAATATATAAAATGTGATAGCCTTGCTTATTTGTCCGAACAAGGATTACTCGATGCCGTTTCTTTTGACGAAGGGGGGTACTGTACCGCGTGTTTTACGGGCGAATATCCTATCGCCATCGAGCATAAAATCGGTAAATTTCAGCATGAGAAAAATAATTTGAACGATGACCAAGAGTAAATCAAGGCGGATTTTATATAGATATGAAAGCGAAATGGTTTGATTTTTTCTTTGTATTAAGGCCGACCTTGTTTTTCCCTGTTTGGACATTCGCACTGGCCGGATACTGGACCCAATCCCGATACGGCATCAATACGTTTTATGCTCATGGATTCTTTGATATTGGATCCATCGATTTTACACTTTGGTGTTCCATATTTTTATTTACTCTCGTTATGGGCAGTGTTTATCTCATCAATCAAATTGAAGATGTGGAGAGCGACCGTTTAAACAACAAATTATATCTGATTGCAAACGGAGATATATCAATACGTCAAGCTTATTGGGAAACCGCTTTGTTGCTTGCGGTTGCCGTCGTGTTGACGGCCTTAAAGAGATGGGATCTGGCAGCGATTATGATTGTGGCATTTGTCGTATTGGGATGGCTCTACAGTTGCCGGCCTTTTGCTCTGAAGAATCACCCGATCGGTAGTATTGTTATCAATCTGAGTGGAGGTTATATTGTATTCGGTTTCGGGTGGATGATTGCTGGAGGTTTTTCCCCACGCATTTTTTTTTATGCCACGCCTTACGCATTGGGATTGCTCGCTGTGTATTTTTTTACAACGATACCGGATATTCCCGGAGATGGGAGGGTGAAAAAAATAACCCCGGCTGTAAAATGGGGGAAAAATGCCGCGATACATTTTGGGCTTGGGGCTGAAGTCCTTGCGATTTTCTTCGCATTCTTATCCAGAGATCTTGTCATATTACTGCCGACAGTGGCCATGTTGCCATTTTTTATAAAAACAGCCGTATCAAAATCCGTAAAGGATGTTCTGAGAACCAATAAATATGCAGTTCTTTTTCTGTCGCTGGCTATTTGTTACAAGTTTTATTTGTACTTTGCATTAATTCTTATTGTATTTATTTTTTCAAAGTGGTATTATAAGAAACGGTTCGATCTTGTTTATCCGAGTTTCAAGACCTAGGTGGAAATGGAGAAAGGCAAAGGTATGATTAGATACATAAGAAAAAAGTGTGATTTTTGTGGCACCTGTGTTGCAGTGTGTCCGCACGATGCAATAGAGTTGGCGGAAAATGATTTATTGATTTTGGAACGGTGTACGGTATGCAAAAAATGCGTTTATGTTTGTCCACTTCAGGCATTGGAGGTGGATGATGAATAATAGATATGATGTTGTCGTTGTTGGTGCCGGACCGGCCGGGTCAACTTCCGCACGGTTTGCCGCACAATCAGGAGCTTCCGTATTATTACTGGAAAAGGATCGCGAAATCGGTATACCGGTCCGTTGCGCAGAAGGAGTCGGTGAAAAAGGACTCAAGACGGTGGTGGATATTCGTCCGCACTGGATAAAACAGAAAATTGTCGGCGTTATTTTTCATTCTCCCTCAGGCAAAGTTGTAAAAGTGCAAAGCAAAGAAATCGGCTATGTGCTTGACAGAAAAATTTTCGATTACGAGCTTGCGCAAATTGCCGCAGAACAGGGCGCACATGTTGCCACCAAGGCAAATGTTCTTGGTTTGTTAAAAAAGGAACGGGTATGCGGGGTTGTTGTAGATTTTTTGGGTGAGAGGAAGGAAATAGCCGCAGATATTGTCATCGGAGCGGACGGCATTGAATCCCGTGTTGGACGCTGGGCGGGAATAAAGACTCATGTAGCACTTTACGACATTGAAACCTGTGCACAGGTTACGGCAATGAATATACCGTTGGAATCTGATTATTGCCACTTTTTTTTCGGTAAAGAGATCGCTCCGGGTGGTTATCTTTGGGTGTTTCCAAAAGGCAATGGCTTAGCCAATGTTGGGCTTGGGATTTCCGGTGAATTTTCGAAAACCAAACCTGCTATTCGATATCTTGAAGAATTTTTATCGACACATTTCCCGGCTGTTGCCGTTTTAACCACTGTCGCCGGCGGTGTTACTTGTGCCCCGCCCTTGAAGACAATTGTCGAAGACGGACTATTACTGGTGGGAGATGCTGCACATCAAACCAATCCGGTTTCCGGCGGGGGGATTGTTAATGCCATGGTTGCTGCAAAGATTGCCGGCCGGATTGCCGGCCAGGCGATCAAAGAAAATAATGTGAGCAAAAAACGATTAATGGAATACCCAAGACTTTGGGATGATGCAGAAGGTAAAAAACTTGGGATATTTTACAAACTGAAAAAATTTATCTATGATATGACGGATAATGACCTTGAAAAAACGGCCGATCTGTTACTTGGAATGCCAATGGAAAAAAGAACGCTTGTCAATATTTTTAAATCGGCAGTTGTAAAACAACCTTCATTGATCATTGATATTTTAAAAGTATTTACATGAAAGACGGAATAAACTGAATGGTTGCATTTTTTTCACGACTGTCTAAAGGATTATCGAAAACTCGTGACAGCTTTGTTGGGGGCATTAATAAAATTGTCAACAAAACCCGTAGCCTCGATGAGAATTTTTTCGAAGAACTGGAAGAAACTCTGATCCTGGGAGATATGGGAATTACGACGGCGGAAACGATTGTACAAAGACTGCGGAAAAAAATTCGTGCGGAAGGCGTTGTTGATAAGGAAAGTGTAATAAAGCTCTTGAAAACTGAACTGATCGATTTGATAACAATTCATGGGGAGAAAACAGTTCAAAAGAGACCATTCGTTATTAGTGTTGTGGGCGTAAACGGAACAGGTAAAACCACCACAATCGGAAAACTGGCATATAAGTTTAAGAATGAAGGTCAAAGGGTTCTCGTTGCAGCAGCTGATACTTTTAGAGCGGCCGCCATCGACCAGATTGATATATGGGCCAAGCGGTCGGGAGCCGATATTGTTCACAATCAACCGGGTTCGGATCCCGCTTCTGTGGCATTTGACGCTTTAAAAGCAACACTTTCCCGAGATATGGATGTACTGATTATCGATACGGCGGGACGTTTACATACAAAGAGCAATTTGATGGCCGAACTATGTAAAATTCATCGTGTTTTAGCACGGCAGGTGCCGGATGCTCCCCACCAGGTTCTTTTGGTTTTAGATGCAACAACCGGCCAAAACGGGATGGCGCAGGCTCGAAGTTTTACACTAGCCGTAAAAATTGATGGCATTGTACTGACAAAAATCGATGGTACGGCAAAAGGGGGAATTATTTTCCCCCTTGTTCAAGAATTAAAGGTTCCCGTTCGATATATCGGTTATGGTGAACAGATCGACGACCTGGATGTCTTTGATCCGAAAAATTTTGTCGAGGCACTGTTTACGTGAAAATTTACCCTGTCAGTCTAGGATGTCCTAAAAATGCCGTGGATTTTGAAATAATCCTCGGCGGTCTTGAGGATTTTGAAATCGTAGATAACATTCGGCAAGCGAACATTTGCCTGGTCAATACATGCGCTTTTATTGAATCCGCGACACAGGAATCAATTGATACCATACTGGAGATCAGCCAGGAGAATCCGAATGTCAAGTTATTTGTGTCAGGATGTTTGCCGCAAAGATATGGAAAGGAATTAATTGACCTGCTCCCGGAAGTTGATCTTTTTTTGACCTGTCAGAATCCCCGGCAAGCAGCGGAACAAATCCGTTCTTTTTTAGGCCTTCCGGAGGGAAAAGAATCTTATCGACGACCTTTAACACCATTGCCTTATGCCTATGTAAAAATATCCGAAGGATGCGATAATCGATGCAGTTATTGTACAATTCCGAGTATTAAAGGAGGATTCCGGAGTAGATCGCAGGAAAAAATTTTGCAAACGGCTTATCAACTTGCTGATCAAGGCGTTCGTGAGTTAATATTGGTCGCCCAGGATACCACGTCTTATGGCAAAGACCTGGGCGTTAAAAATGGACTGGCAAAACTTTTAAATGTTTTGCATCGTATCAAAGGTATAGAGTGGATTCGAATTATGTATACACATCCTGCCGGCTGGGATGACTATTTAATTGACGCCGTTGCCGAAATGGATAAAGTCGTCAAGTATATCGATTTGCCTATACAGCATGTATCAGATAGTATACTCGAAAGGATGGGCCGGCGAGTTACACGCAAGCAAATTGAGGTATTAATCGAAAAAATGCGGGAACGTATTCCCATGCTGGCACTGCGTACTTCATTGATTCTTGGTTTTCCGGGCGAAGGGCATGACGAATTTAACGAGTTGGTAGAGTTTGTTGAAAAACAAAAATTTGACAGGCTAGGTGCGTTTGAGTATTCGGCCGAAGAAGGAACCCGCGCTTTAAATTGGACCGATGATGTCACTCAAAGGACAAAAACCGAGAGGAGAAATATGATCATGGAACTTCAGGCGGATATCTCAGCGTTTAAAAATCAGAGTCTGATCGGTCAAAAACTTTTGGTTCTGGTCGATCAATATGACAGAGACCGCAATTCAACAATTGGCCGTACTCAATGGGATGCCCCTGAGATCGATAATACTGTCATACTGCCGGAGACCGTACAAGTCGGCCGGTTTTATCGTGCTGAAATTCAGTCAGCCGACGTTTATGATTTGTATGCGATCTGAGATAAGGGCACGTGTGGTTTTGAAAGGAGTAAGATATGAAATATATTGTTATAATTTTTGTTCTGTTCACTTTATCGGTTTGTTTGAGTCAGCCGGAAATGAGCCGACAGGGCGAACGCGAGGGTCCTCAATTTTTTTACGATGTGGTGAACAGTGCGGTTTTTGAAAACGAAACGTCCGTACCAACCGTGCAGGTTTATGTGGAGATTTTACTGGATGAATTGCAATTTATAAAAATCGCCGAGGGATATGAAGCAAAGTATGAACTGTCAATGGTTTTATACGATAGAAAAGGTGAACAAATTGACGGTAAAATCAAGCAGGAGACTGTTTTTGTTGACAATTACGATCAGACCAACAGCCGGGATATTTTTACCTTAGCACACGCTCAATTTACTGGACTTGAATCAGGCACCTATTCTATTTCAGTTTCGATTCTTGACGAGGAAACTCAACTCACCTCCACATCAAAGAAAAAGTGCAAAATACGTGAATATCCCGAACTGTCTGTGAGTGATATTTTGTTTGCAAATAAAATCGACCTCGATTCGACCGGATTAAAAATCCGTCCACAGGTAACGAATCCCGGCAAGGGATTATATGAAAACTCTTTTGCTTATATTGAGATTTATAATATGTCAGAATTAAAAGAATGCGAAATTAGATATGAGATGTTCGGTGAGCAAACAAAAGCAAAAATTGAAAAACGAAAGGTGAAAAAACTTGTTCCCGGGGAAAATTTTGATTATTATAAAATTCCAGTGGATAGTTTAAATCACGATACATATCGTATGCGAGTCAGTGTTTCCGGCCAGAAGCAGGCAGATCAGGCGGAAAAGTTGTTTTATATTCGCTGGAAAGGATTGCCGTCGAATGCCAAGGATCTGGATTCAGCGATCGAACAATTGAAATATATTGCCTCTCGGCAGGAGTGGAAAAAGTTAAAAAAACTAAAAGGTGATGAGCGTTTGAAGGAATTTATTGCCTTTTGGAAACGGCATGATCCGACACCCGGTACGACAGCAAATGAGGCAATGGAGGCACATTATGCACGAATAGAATACGCAAACCGTCACTTTTCGGTCATGCAGCGGGAAGGTTGGCAAACGGATATGGGTTTGCTTTACATTCTGTTGGGAGCACCGGATGATATACAGCGGAATGCGTACCCTATCAATCAAAAGCCGTATGAAATATGGCAGTATTACCGAATAAACCGGGAATTTGTATTTTACGATGATACCGGATTTGGTGATTATCGTTTCGCATCCCCTTATTCGATTTATGAAATTCAACGCTACATTCGCGATTAATATTTCCGAATGGTTGCAGAAGGAGAAGACAGTTTCTATTTTTACAGATATTATAAAGCCGAAAAGATTGACCGACGGTGATAAAATCGGCGTTGTGTCTCCGTCCGGTCCGTTATATGATTATAAATTAACATCTTACCAGGCCGGATTGGCATACCTTAAAGGGCGGAATTTTAATGTTATCGAAGGTGTTTCGGTTTTTGAACAGCATGGATATCTGGCCGGTTCCGATGAGCAAAGGACTGCGGATATTAACCGAATGATCAGGGATCCTGAAATTCGCGCGATTTTCTGCACGCGCGGTGGTTTTGGCGCATCAAGGATTTTGAAATCGTTGGATTTTCAAAGTCTACGGGAAAATCCCAAGATTGTCGTGGGTTATAGCGACGTTACAATACTTCAATTGGCATTTTTATCACAAATCGGATTGGTCACATTTTCAGGGCCAATGGTTGCGGTTGAAATGGGACAGGGAATCGACCGTTATACAGAAGATTGTTTTTGGCGTATTGTGCAAAATGGTGAGGCGCTTGAATTGTCTCCCGAAAAGCTTGGTTTCACCCCTGTTGTATACCGGGAAGGAATTGCGGAAGGCCGCCTTGTGGGCGGATGCTTGTCTGCAATGATGAGTCTTGCCGGAACGCGGTTTTTGCCGGATTTTAATGATGCTATCCTCATTGTGGAAGATGTTGGAGAACACGTTTATCGGCTGGATCGCTATTTCGCTCAACTTTCAATTTGTGGTATCCTCGACCAGGTAAAAGGCATTATTTTTGGGCGATTTGAGGATTGTCCGCCCGACCGGAAAACCAATGGCCCGGTATTGGAGCTGGAACAGGTTATACAAGAATATGTTAAAGATTTATACATCCCGGTACTGGGTAATTTCCCATATGGGCATCTGGCACGAAAGTTCACACTTCCCATCGGGTGTAAAATTCGGTTGGATACAGATAGAAAAAGTGTAAAAATGCTTGAAACAGGGGTATTATATGACCAAACAACGTGAACCATTACGGATCGCTGTGTTTGCATCCGGCCGCGGGTCAAATTTTGAGGCCATACTTAAAAATATTAAAAACGGTACGGTGAATGCAAAAGTTGTCGCTGTGATCAGCAATAAATCCAGCGCCGGTGTTTTAGAAACAGCCCGAAAGGAAAACATACCGTCCTTTCATTTATCCGACGTGCATTTTAATTCATTGGAGGAATATACCGAACGTCTGCTTCAAGTGCTCGCTGAAGCAAAAACCGAATTGGTGGTTCTGGCAGGATACATGAAAATGGTACCACCGGCTATCGTTCGCCACTATAAGTACAGAATGTTGAATATTCATCCCGCGTTACTGCCCTCATTCGGCGGCAAAGGATTGTACGGGCATTTTGTTCACGAAGCCGTGCTGGAATATGGCTGTAAGGTATCCGGCGTTACGGTTCATATGGTCGATGAGGAGTATGATACCGGGCCTCCGGTCATGCAAAAATGCGTGCCTGTAATGGAATACGATACGCCGGATACGCTGGCCGCCAGGGTGCTGGTTGCAGAACACGAAATATATTCTACGGCGATTCAGTTATTCGCCCAGGATAGAATAGAAATAAAAGGACGAAAGGTCGTCATCAAAAAGTGGCCGTAAAACAAGTTTGTTGATAATTAGGAAAAATTTTTATAAATTGATGTTCTATTTAATGAGGATATAATGAAAATAAAACGAGCATTGATCAGTGTGTATGATAAAACCGGACTGGATCGGTTCGCAAAGGAATTGGTGAAATTCGGCGTTGAAATCATTTCAACGGGTGGAACGGCACGGTTTTTAAAGGAAAACGGTATACCTGTCATATCCGTATCGGACGTTACCCATTTCCCTGAAATACTGGGTGGACGTGTAAAAACATTACACCCCAACATTCACGGTGCATTGCTGGCGAAACGGGACGATATGGAACAGATGGAAGAAATCAAGGCACATAAGATTACACCGATCGATCTGGTCGTCGTAAATTTATATCCATTTGAAGCGACAATTTCGAAACCGGATGTGTCATTGGCAACAGCATTGGAAAATATCGATATCGGCGGTCCTTGCATGATCCGGGCGGCAGCGAAAAATTTCCCTGCTGTGGCTGTTGTTACGGATCCAATGCATTATGCGGACATATTAAAGGAACTAAATGGCAACCAGGGGACGTTGTCTTTGGCGACAAGAGCAAAGTGTGCCCGGCAGGCTTTTCAGCGTACCTCAAAATACGACGCTGTAATCCAAAAGTATTTATCGGAACAGTCAAATAATTGAGCTGTTTGTACGATCAATGAATAAAAAAATATTTGCATCGAGGATATTGCATACGGAAAAAACATGATATTTAATTTAAACAACTTATTTGTAAATGATTTAGCGATCGATTTGGGAACTGCAAATACGCTGGTTTTTGTTAAAAATCAGGATATTGTACTTAATGAGCCCTCAGTCGTTGCCATTCGTAAACGGACCCAGGAAATTGTTGCCTTTGGTCATGCCGCAAAAGAGATGGTCGGCCGTACGCCGGGTGAGATCGTGACGATTCGACCCCTTAAAGACGGTGTCATTGCCGATTTTGAGCTTGCCGAGCAGATGATTCGATTTTTTATACGCAAAGCCGTACCCACTCGTATCCCGAGGCCACGTGTTGCGATTTGCGTGCCTTCCGGTATAACAGAAGTGGAAAAAAGGGCCGTGCGTGATTCGGCTGAACACGCCGGCGCTCGGGAAGTTTATCTTATTGAAGAGCCTATGGCTGCGGCAATCGGGCTTGGCTTGCCGATAGAACAGCCGGTGGGCAGTATGGTCATTGATATTGGTGGCGGTACGACCGAAATAGCGGTTATTTCTATGTACGGTATCGTACATTCCGTTTCCATCCGTATCGGTGGCGATGAGATGAATGAGGCGGTCATTCAATATTTTAAAAAAGTTTTCAACTTGCTCATCGGCGAGAATACAGCCGAGACCATAAAATGTAAATACGGCTCTGCGTCACCTTTCCCCGCCTCTGGTAATTTGTCGGTAAAAGGGCGGGATCTGGTTCAAGGTATTCCTAAAACAGTTAACATCACCGGACAGCAGGTACAGGAAGCCCTGGCTGAAACGGTCAATGCAATCGTTGAATCGGTAAAGATGTGTTTGGAGGCCACACCACCTGAACTATCCGCGGATATACTTGAGCGCGGTATTTTGATGTCCGGCGGTGGCGCGATGTTAAAAGGGCTGGATGCCCGTCTGCGGGAAGAGACCAATTTGCCGGTTATCGTTGCCGAGGAACCTTTGCTCGCTGTGGTAAGAGGTACGGGAAAAGTACTTGAAGATATAAACGGCTATCGTAGAGTTTTAACACATATAAAAAGATATTAGACGAATTATGACAATGAAACACCGCTCTGATGAAGCACAAACCTCCCGGCCAAGGAAAAAATTTCGGCTGTTTGCAACCAGGATGCGGACAATTTTGACGGTTTGCACATTGGTTTTTGTTTCTATTATTGCCTGGTTGATTTATCTCGGTAAGGACTTGCCCTCTTTTGAAGAATTGGAAAATTATTCACCTGAATTGGCGACACAGGTCTATTCGGCAGATGGTGTACTGATCAAAGAGTTTTTTACCCAGCGGCGTTCATATACGCCTTTTTCACAAATTCCCGAAATCTGCAAACAAACCGTGCTGGTCGCTGAAGATCATCGATTTTTCGATCATTGGGGATTCGTTCCGATTCGGTTTTTCAAAGTCGTTATTACGGATTTACTCACTTTGAGTACACAGCAGGGTGCCAGCACGTTGACTCAGCAGTTGGCACGCCGTCTTTATTTGACGCCGGAAAAAACAATACCACGAAAGATACGTGAAATTCTGACCGCTATCCAGATCGAACGGACCTATACAAAAAACGAAATATTTGAGATGTATATGAATCATATGCAGTTCGGTCATGGTACATACGGCATCGAATCTGCAGCGCGGCGATTTTTCAATAAAAAATTAACCGAGCTTGATATATCCGAGAGTGCCCTGCTTGCCGGCATGCTGCAACGTCCCGGTGCACTCAATCCCTATCGCTACCCTGACCGTGCTGTTAGACGCCGGAACCTGATATTACGGCGAATGCTGGAAGAAAAAGTCATTAATCACGAGCAATACAGTACCGCCATACAGGATAGTTTAAATCTTGTTCCTTTGCAGGTTCAAGATCAGCGTGATATTGCGCCCTATTTTACGGAATATATTCGTAAGAATTTGCAGGATATATATCAGATGGATTTATATAAGGGGGGTATGAAAATATATACAACCCTTGACAGCCGTGTGCAGTCCTGTGCTGAAAGAGCTATTCGTGATGGACTGCCCAAATTGCAGGAACATTTGATACTCTATATGCGAAAGCGCAAAAATTTTCGTGAGATATGTCCGCCAAGCCTGCTGGAGAAACGAACATTTGAGCAGATACTTGTCAACAAAGCACTAGTCGATTCGGTTATACAGGCAAAGTGTGTGGTTCAGGTAGCGCTTGTTGCGATTGATCCTCGAAACGGCCATATCCTGGCTATGGTTGGTGGACGGGATTTTAAGGAAAGCCAGTTTAATCGTGCTGTGCAGGCGCGGCGGCAGCCTGGCTCCGTTTTTAAGCCGGTTGTATATACAGCCGCTGTTGATAATGGATATATGCCCTACTATGAAAAGCTGAATCAGCCGATTGTTGTGCAAATGCTTGACGGGACGCGCTGGACGCCGGGGAATTATGACGGATCAATCGGGGGAAAAACCACACTGCGTGAGGCGCTGAAAAGATCGCTGAATTTAGTCACCGCACGGCTTGTTCAGGAGGACGTTCCGCCTGAACAAGTGGTGGAATACGCCCGGTATCTTGGAATTACATCGCCTCTGGATGCTGTTGATGCACTCGCGCTCGGATCTTCGGGTGTTATGCCACTGGAAATGATTACCGCTTTTGGCGTATTTGCAAATCGGGGCGTGCTGGTAAAACCTTTTGCCGTTCTACGGATTGAGGATAAATTTGCAAATTTATTACAAAAAGATACACCTCAAAGCAAGGGGGTACTTCGGGAGGAAACCGCCTATATACTCACCAATTTAATGCAAAGTGTGGCATGGAGCGGGACAGGTGCTGCTTCAGTATCAACATATAAATTTTTACGACCCGCCGGAGGGAAAACCGGGACAACGAATGATTATACAGATGCTTGGTATATCACATTTACGCCACAAATGGTTGCCGGAGCATGGGTTGGGCTTGATGATCCCGCATTAAGCTTGGGCCCCGGTCAGACCGGTGCCAAGGCGGCGTTGCCGATCGTCGTACCCTTTATAAAAGCGGCACTCGATACACTGGAGTTACCGATTGAGGATTTTATCCGACCTCCGGGTATTGTCGATGTTGAGATTTGCAGGGAAACGCAAAAAATTGCGACTGAGGTTTGCCCGGAGGTTTTGGAAGAGATATGTGATATACGTTATTTGCCGACCCAGAAGTGTGATATTCACACAGGCCGTCGGGATGAACAGAATTCTTCGACACTACGTCAAACAAATAAAAGACGGATTCGATATTGATAGACAGTTTTAGCTGTAATTTGTTTTATCGGAGCCGGCTTTTTAAAAATATTCGTTTTGATGATTTTAAGAGGTTTTATTATGAAGGATGCACACGATATAAAATTAAAAATCGGACTCGCCGAAATGCTTAAAGGCGGCGTTATTATGGATGTAACGACGCCGGAGCAGGCGAAAATAGCCGAGGATGCCGGTGCCGTTGCCGTAATGGCACTGGAGCGGATTCCTGCGGATATCCGCGCTTTTGGCGGTGTTGCGAGAATGTCTGATCCCACTGTGATTCTAGCCATTAAAAAAACCGTTACCATTCCGGTTATGGCAAAATGCCGTATCGGTCATTTTGCTGAAGCCCAGATACTTGAAGCGTTGGGTATCGATTTTATTGATGAAAGCGAAGTACTTACTCCTGCGGATGAAGAATTTCATGTCGATAAATGGAAGTTCAAAGTTCCTTTTGTTTGCGGGTGCCGCGAACTCGGTGAGGCATTACGGCGTATTGCAGAGGGTGCCGCCATGATTCGCACCAAAGGCGAGGCCGGAAGCGGCAATATTGTTGAGGCGGTGCGTCATATGAGATCGGTTACAGGTGGAATAAAACGAATTCAGGTACTCTCTGATCAAGAATTGGTCACGGAAGGTAAAAAATTGGGGGCACCTGTGGAAATCATACGCAAAGTAAAAGAATTGGGGAAACTGCCGGTGCCCAATTTTTCTGCGGGTGGTATCGCCACACCCGCCGATGCGTCTTTGATGATGCAACTGGGCGCTGAATCGGTTTTTGTCGGTAGTGGTATTTTCAAATCATCCGATCCGGCGAAAAGAGCAAAAGCCATTGTTTCCGCCGCAACGAATTATATGGATTTTGACCTCATTGCACGTGTTTCCGAGGGTTTGGGAGAAGCCATGCCCGGAATCGAAATAAAGGAAATCCCTGAAACTCAAAGAATGGCAGATCGTGGTTGGTAAATCGGAATGAGTAAAACAAGAGTCGGTATTTTAGCATTACAGGGTGATTATGCAAAACATGCACAAATGGTTCGGCAACTGGGAGGTGACCCGGTTCTTGTGCGGTCACCCGTAGAACTGTTAAAATGCCCGGGACTCATTATCCCCGGTGGAGAGTCAACCACTATGGTCAAACTGTTACACAAACACGAACTCTGGGAACCTCTGTTAAAATTCGGTCAGGAAAGGCCGGTATTCGGCACTTGTGCCGGGTTGATCCTGTTGGCCCGTAAACTATTGCACGACTATTTTCAACCTCTTGGATTTATTGACGTCGTTGTTCAACGAAATGCTTATGGTAGCCAAATCGATTCCTTTATTGATGACATAAAGGTGATTGTTTTAGGGCAGGAAAAAATAGTTGAGGGTGTGTTTATTCGTGCGCCGAAAATCGTAGAGCTCGGTAAAGGCGTCGAAATTTTAGCATTCCATAAAAAGGATGTTGTTATGGTAAAACAAAATAATGTTATGGCTTCCTCATTTCATCCTGAATTAACCAACGATACCTTTATTCATCAATATTTTTTGAATGAAATAGAATCCGCGCAAACCATCCGGAAATAACCATGTTTCAACTGGATACCAAAGGTATAAAAATTAATGATTCAAATTTTTGGCTTGATGCCCATCGAAAAGTTTCGTTTTCGTTTGTTTCCCATGGTCATGCGGACCATATTAGAAATCACGATATTGTTCTCGCTACACCTGCAACGGCGCGTTTTTTCAGCATGCGGGCAAAGCGAAAAAAAGTGATCGAACTGGACTATGAAAAGGATTACCGGATCGATGATATGAAAATTCGCCTGTATCCCGCCGGCCATATCCTCGGTTCTGCCATGATTCATATCGAAAAAGACGGTAAAACACTCCTTTATACCGGTGATTTTAAAATGACAACCGGTTTTACTTCAGAGCCGATAAAAATTCCGAGCGCAGATGTTTTGATTATGGAATCGACTTTTGGCAGTCCGGATTATGTCATTGACTCAAATCCGGAAACCATTGCCGGTGAGTTGAATCTGTTCATCAACGACTGTTTTCGTAATGGATTGACACCTGTTGTACTTGCATATGGGCTTGGTAAAGCTCAAGAAGCGATGAAATTACTTGGGGATCAAAACTACAGGATTAGGGTGCATAAATATGCCTGGCAGTTCGTTCAGGTTTATCGGGATTATAACGTACAATTCAAAAATTGTACATTGTGGCGGGAACAAACAGTTCCGCGGGGAGAGGTGCTTATTTTACCTCCACATCTAACCTGGCGAAAAAAATACCGGTTTATTCCGGGAACAAGATCTGTTTTTCTCTCGGGATGGGCGAAAAAGGGTGCAGGGCCCCAATTTAAATGTAATCATGCAATCGCTATGAGTGATCACTCCGATTTTTTTGAACTTGTAGATTTTGTAAAACAAGTAAATCCCCAAAGAGTGTATACAACACATGGATTTAAGTCGTTTCCGGAGCATTTAAAATCTTTCGGGTTTAATGCGCAATTACTGGAATCCACAAATCAGCTGGAATTATTTTAGAGCATTCATTTGAGTTCTGATGTTGATAAATACCTGACGCCTGAAGTGATTCAATTTATGCAGGAAGAAATTGCCGAATCGAATGGCAATGAAGTTTTTTTTGTTGGATATACTAAAGATTGTGTGGTGGTCCAGGTCAAGGTCATTGCACGCGGGAATCAGGTTGCCGTTCCGGCCATACAAGAAATGGCAAAAAAATCAGATGTGGTCATTCATAACCATCCATCCGGGGCACTGACTCCTTCGGAGCCGGATTTAGCTATTGCGACACGACTTGAGGCCTACAGCGTCGCTTTTTATATTGTTGATAATGATGTGCGGCAAATATATGTCGTGGTCGAACCGTTTGAAAATGAAGAAATTAAACCTTTAAACTTTGATGAATTGAAGAAAATATTGCTGCCGGGAGGAGCGATATCCCAACATCTGAACGGATATGAAGATCGCCCGCAGCAAATTGAAATGATTGACTATATATGCCAGGCCTTTAACCAAAATAAAGTCACTATGATTGAAGCAGGTACAGGCACGGGTAAGACCCTGGCCTATCTGCTGCCGGCCATTCACTGGGCGCTGCTGAACAAGGAACGCATCGTCATTTCAACCAACACGATTAATTTGCAGGAGCAGCTTCTCCAAAAAGATATCCCGCTCCTGAAAAAAGCTCTGAAAGAAAAGTTTGATGCGGTTTTGGTTAAAGGGCGCAGCAACTATGCCTGTCAACGCAAGGTGGAAGAAATTGAAATTGATGTGGATTTTTTGGCAGATGAGGGTGAAAAAGACGAATTACTCAATCTTGTTTCATGGGCGAAAAAATCCAAAGACGGCAGCAGATCGGATTTGTCTTATGTTCCAAAAGAGAATGTGTGGGAAAAGATATCTGCAGAGAGCGATACCTGCCTGCGTAACAAATGTCATTTCTTTCGAGAATGTTTTGTCAATAAAGCACGACGCCACGCAGCGAAAGCACATATATTGATCGTTAATCATCATTTAATGTTTTCAGATCTATCCATTCGCCATTCTATTGGAGGCAGTAACGAGTTTGCCGTCCTGCCACCCTACCAGCGCATTATTTTTGATGAATCACACAACCTGGAGGATGTCGCTACACAATACTTTGGCAGCCGTGTAACACGTAATGGTATTTTACGGATTCTCAATCGATTGTTTCGCCGGCAAAAGTCTAATATCAAGGGCCATTTGCACAGTCTGCGCAACCGGATTTTGCTAAATAAAGAAAGCCTTCCCGAAGAGATTTTTGATAAATTTCTTCATTTTGTGGAATCGGAACTTGTCCAGTCTACTGTGTCGCTTGTGGGGAAAACCCATTTGGTTATGGACAGAATATATGAAATTATCGAATTACACGCAGAGCGCCGGTTGGATTCAGAACTCAAAATCCGGCTTTTACCCCATGTTTTGGATCATTTAATCGAAGGATCGGGTCTTGCGCCTGAATTGAAAGAATATATCAGTGCGATTACCGGATATATACAGACCCTGAACAGTCTTGTCGATGTTATTAATATGGCGGATAAATATTTTGAAAAGAGCATTGCGTTTATTGGTGTGGAAATCCGAGCTCAGGCGGAGCGTCTTTTTGCCATTGCGCAGGCTATTGAAAAGATATTCTTCAGTGAGAACGAACAAGATGTGCGATGGATCGAGGTAAAGCCCGTTTTCAAAGGATACAATATTGTCCGATTTTTAGATTCGCCTCTGGATATCAGCCAAATTATAAAGTCGGCGGTGTATGATACCTATGAAACAGTCGTCATGACCTCTGCTACGCTGACCGTCGATAACAAGTTTGATTTTTTAGCAGAACGAATAGGTGCATCAAAAATAAGCCGGGAAAGAATCACCCAGCTTTTATTGGGAGCTCCTTTTGATTTTGAAAGGCAGGTGGTCATCGCCGTTCCAGTCGATATGCCCGATCCCTCGAGTCCGGCTTTTAACAGCGAATGCATGAAGGTCATTTTTAAAACACTCACAATAACCAATGGGCGGGCATTCATTCTTTTTACCTCTTATGGTATGTTGAACTCCGTTTATGAAAAAATAAGTGAATCTCTTTCCATGTTGGGTATCCGTGCACTAAAGCAGGGAGATATGAACCGGCATGAATTGTTGCGTTTGTTTAAAACGGATAAAAATTCGGTTTTGTTTGGCACTTCCAGTTTTTGGGAGGGCGTCGACGTGGAAGGCGATGCTCTGGAGCTGGTCGTCATAACAAAATTGCCCTTCAAAGTTCCCAGTGAACCCATCATCGAAGCGCGATATGAGTTCATCGAGCGTAACGGCGGTAATGCATTTATGGATTACGCCGTTCCATTGGCAGTGATTAAATTAAAACAGGGTTTCGGGAGATTAATACGTAGAAAGACCGACCGGGGGGCGGTGGTTATTCTTGATAAGCGCGTGATACAAAAAGGCTATGGAAAACGTTTTTTACGTTCTTTGCCGGATTGTCATCAGGTGTTTGGCACGCGTGATGAAGTGTTCGGAACCCTTACGGACTTTTACAAGATATCCTGAATGTACCTGATAGTACAATTTGGTGTACCTGACGGTACATTTTTTTGTCCTCCTTTTGTTTTATTTATACAAGTTATTGTTTTTAAATTTCATATGTTGTGTGATAGAACGCACAATTTTTGGCATGCTGATTGCATAAAATTCGCCCAGAAAGGAAGTTTGTATGAAGCTGCGAATTTTAACAATTTTTTTGATAATATCCTTATTTTCCCTCGCTTTTTCCCAACAGAACGGCAGGCGGATCGAACCGCTTTTACGGAGGTTGGACCAGCAATTGACGGTAGCCGCTGATCTTTTCCGGCATTTTCCCGATACACAGGCCGGAGAGATGATCCGGCAGGCTGAAAAGTTGAAATTGGAAGGGCAACGTTTGTATGCCAACAATAAGCCGATATTGGCCTTGGCAAAACTGGATGCTGCACTGGACATGGTTGCACGGGCAATTAACATTTTGTCCCGTGTGCCGTTACAACGCATACAAGAACAGGTGGAAGAATTGCTGCGAAGAGGTGAACAACTGGTACCTGGTGCGCGAAATAACGAGGCGGAACGACTACTGCAACAGGCGATACAGAATCGGCGAATAGCAAGTCAGGCCGTAAATGCCAGAGATTACCGAAAAGCAATAGAACATTATCGAATTGCAAAATTTTTGGGAGAAAAATGTTTGAGCCTTATCGATGGCGCAAATGATGATCCCATGGAACGACTGCAGCGTGAAAAGAGCAGATACGAAGAATTGTTCGAGAGTGCGAGAGAGATCGTGTCCGATTGTGAAAATCCGAAAGCTGCCAAATTGTTGCAACAGGCTGAAAAACAGAACGACTCTATAAATCGAGCTATTGAAAATGGCAATCTCAAAGCGGCTCAAACCATGTATTATAGTACACAGCGGCTTTTGCTGCGGGCGATTGATATGTGCCGAGGGGGCGGACTTTCCACCCAGGATCTTGCGAATGAAGAGGTTGAGTTGTTCCAAGATTTAATTGCTGCAGTTCAGGAAAATACAAAAAATATGGATCCTCGGAAACGTTTACTCCTCAACAGAGCTACTGACCTTTACCAGCAGGCACGCAATTCCGTTCAGCTCGGTCATTATGAAGAAGCAATTCTCAAAGTTGGGCTAGGCCGGAATGTTCTGAATAAAATTTGGCAAAAACAACAGAACGATTTCCAGCAAGAAGTTCGAACGGAACTGGACCGGCTGCAAAATGATATAAAAAAAAATCAAGCCGATGTTTCTTCTGATCCACGTTTTTCTTCAATGCTGAACGCGGCTTCCAACTGCGCTCAGGATGCTGAACGATTACTTTTCCAAGGCCGAACCCGCCTTTCCCTTTTATCCATCCTGGCCGGAAATCGCTTTATCGAAACTATTGAAAACAACAACGGCCCGGTTGATAGTCATTTATTAACAGACAAGTTGCAGACTCTCAGAAAAAAAATATCAGAATTCAAGACAGAGAACGAAAACGACCAGCTTGCGTTACAGGTTATTAAGTTTAGTGAAAACATGGCCAACCGGGCAGAGCAGGCTCTTATTAATAAAAATTATAGCGTTGCAGCTGAATATATTTCGCTGGGAAATGAAATGTTGGACAAAGTATACGATTAAAGGAGGGGGTATTTTAAAACTCGGCCATTGACCACGCAGAGAAAAAATCATATGGCTCAAAGTCAAATGAAAAAAGGAGTAAAACATGCGTCAGTTCAGAATTATAACTGTTATTGCAGCTGTATTCATATTAACACCGGTAATATTCGGCTATCAAATAATTATCAGACCCGATGAAGCCGTTCTGGAACCCGGTGCCGGCATTCAGTTTCACGCACAAGCCTTCGATCGTGCTCATAATCCTATTGCCGTTCGTGAGTATAAATGGGGGATTGCACCTGCAGGTTTAGGGATGATATCAAACGAAGGTTTTTTTGTAGCAGGCCAAGAGAGGGGCCGAGGGCAAATAACGGCTACTGCTATAATCGGTGAAAACAGGTTTGCCGGCACTGCAACTGTAACGGTAGGAGCGCCGGAACAACCTCAAGTTGTGATAAAAATCGAACCGGAAAATGCGATTGTGGCACCCGGTGAAGTACAAATATTTAAGGCAATCGCTATAACCGGCAGAGGCACCTCTTTACGAAAAAATTCAGTCCGGTGGACTTTAGATCCCAAGGATCTTGGAGAGATAACCGCAACAGGTATCTTTACTGCAGGAGAAAGGGAGGCAAGAGGCAAAATAAGAGCAATTGTAGAGATCGATAACCGACTATATCGTGGTGAGACTTCTCTTGTGGTCAGCACAGCGCCCAGTGCACAGATCCTGGGTAAGGTAACGGACGAAGCAGGGAATCCACTGACCGGTGCGTATATTATTGCCGAATGCTTGAGCGGATTAAAATTCGTGCGTCGTGCCGTGTCGAACGAAAATGGCGAATATGTACTGAACCGTCTTGTCCCGGGTTCCTATATCATACACGCTGAAATGCGTGGTTATCTCACAATTTACTATAACAATACACCCTATTTACGCGAGGCAACACCACTTCAGATTGCGGAAAACGATTCAATATCCGGGATACATTTTATAATGCCCCAGGGTTGTCGTATTTCCGGTGTGGTCACGGATAGTACAAGCGGTGCTGCACTGCCGAGAGCTATCGTGAATCTGGTCGGCCGGGATAACCGATGCAGACGGACAACCAAATCCGATTCCTCCGGCCAATATACCTTTGAGGGCTTGCCCACAGGTGAATATTTTGTAAATGCGGTTTTAAAAGGTTATGCGGCGGTCTGGTATGATAAAGCGAAGAATAAGGAAAATGCCCAACCCGTGCTGATCACAGCACCCGAATTTGTTGACGGTATAAATTTTGAACTGGTAAAACTTGAACCACGTGGCGCGTGTATAGCGGGTATTGTAACGGACGATTCTACAGGATTACCGATAGAAGGAGCTGAAATCGCCGTCATGCCCCTATCCTTTGCCAGACCCCGAAAGGGTGTAAGTGCTTCAGATGGTACCTACGAAATATCGGGATTGCTGCCGGGTCGGTATATCGTTATGTGCCGCGCTCAAGACTATATAGCCGAATTTTATCTGGATGCCAAAAGATGGCTAGACGCTGATCCCATTGGATTACAAAAGGAAAAAATTCGCGATGATATTCATTTTGGCCTCTCGCCCCAATTGCTGGGTGCTTATACAATCAGTGGTACAGTTATTGACGAGTCCGGTAAGTTGCTCACATATGCCATGGTTTCGGCGCAAGTAAAAAACAACGTTGTCGCCGCAGTGGCAACGGACGAAAACGGTGACTTTTTAATGCCCGGGTTGCCGGCCGGATCTTATCAGGTCACGGCATCCTGTGTGTCGTACCAGGACGGAAGTTTTGATAACGGGCGGCCGATTTCAATGAGTGCCGGTAAAAGCAGAGATCATGTTGATATTTGCCTTGTGCAACAAATACCGACCGGGATAGAAAACGATATCTCGAATGTGGAGGCGTTCGGATTGGAGCAAAATTATCCCAATCCGTTTAACCCTGTAACTAATATTCATTATTCGTTACCTCAAACAGGTTACCTTGAGTTGTCCATTTACAATGTGCTTGGACATGAAATTCGTTCACTCTTCAGCGGTTCAAAACCGGCGGGCCGATATTCGGTAAAATGGAACGGAACCGATGACAACGGTCATCTCGTTTCCAGCGGGATTTATTTTTATCGGTTAAAGACCGAAGATCATGTCCAAATTCGGCGTATGATTCTTTTAAAATAGTTTCGATCATTAAATAACGTTTTTGATTTATTTCTCCCGGGTTCATGCCCGGGAGAAATTTTAATTTCTGGTCATCTTTTTATCATGGTGAAAAAAATTAACCTCACAACCATTATTTTACTCTTTGGATATGTGTTTTTCGCCCAAGCCCAGCTGGATTCAACCGGCATGGAAGGTAATTCAAAACAATCATGGTCGTTATTGTTTGATATTCAGGCCGACCGCCTTACGCGAAGTATAAATGCAGACAACAGTTTAAAAGACTATATCGAACTTGCCCGCCAAACCGGTAAGGAGGGGGATTGGCAGACGGCTATTGAATTGCTCGGTGTTGTTGATGACGAGTTAGCTGATGAGCAGGTTGGTATAAATGCCGTCAGACGTTCATTTTTTTCGCAGTTTGACTTTGTGGCTATCAGTGGGACAGAGTTTTGGTTTCAGAAATTCGGTTTGTCATTGACGCAAGATGACAGCACAATAACCGAAAGTGAAAATAATCCCTATTTCGGCGTGAGGATTTTGTTTGAAAAATCCTTTACTCCAATGTCCGTTACCAGATTCGACGGAGAGGCAAAGTGGGGTAATCAATACATTTCTCAAAACTTTTTTATAAAACACTATGCCCCCATGGGAAAATCCGCAAGTTGGGTGCTGCAAAATATTTTTCAGTATACGGATTATAAAGAGAGTTCGTATAGCCGTTTGCTCGATAATACAACCAAGATGGATGTGCTTCTTTCGCTTTCCCGGATCTTTGATCTCAAGTTCATGGAGGAGCTTCAAACCGTCCGGTATGGCGGCAATAGCGAATATCTACCCAGTTTTCTTCAAAACAGGGCCACGATTTCTACCATTTATACACTTCCGTTCAGCACAACCGAGATTCGCTATTATTATAAAAATCGTAACTATGAGGACCGGCAACGGAATTATCATGAGAACGTTCTTGTTGCGGATTTATTTCCTAAATCCAATCGATATTTTTCACTTTGGGTCCGGGGTCAATTCTGCCGCCGTTTCTATCATCATGAGTATGTCGATTCTTTATATACAAATAACTTTGATGAATTGAATTTTTCCTGCAATTTGCGTTATAATCTCAAACCGGCCATTCTCCGCTTTGATGGTGAATATGAAAGTAAAAACTATAAACACGAAAACAGTGTGATTCCAAATTATACCGACGTGGTTTTGGAGCCCTCCGTTGCCTTTCATGCTGGATCGCCGCTCACAATTAAAATCGGCTATCAGTATCGAACAAAAATGCACGGATCAGCGAGTTCTGATGAGCAGGAAACCGACCTGGAGGATTTTTTTTCCCATGGACCCGTATTTACCATCGATATGCTCGTCGGTGGAGGTCTGATGGCGTCGGTGTCCAATAATTACTATTTAAAACGATATAAGGATGTTTTTGAAGATGAGTACGGCCTGACGCTTTATACCGATAAAAATATCAACTCACTTTATTTTTTTCTCACCTGGAATCCTTTCAAACACTGGGAGTTCGATGTCCTGTTAAATTATGATGTGGAAAAACAGGAATACAATAATAGCTTGGATATGATGAGTAACTTTATTAATTTTGAACTTTCATACAAATTTTAAATTTCTTATCTTTGATTATACTTTTTTACGAATATGAGGTGATTTAATGAAATCCCAAAAGTTGAATCTATATTTTGGTCTTGTAGTTATTCTCATCGGCATGACAGCATTGCTATTTAATGTTCGAATCATAGAGTTTAATTTTGAATTTTTTGTAGCGATTGTACTGCTATTTGTTGGTTACTTTTTAGTCCGATCTTATCAAACGAACAAATCCATTGGTCATCTTATCCCTTCCATCATATGTCTGCTGTTTGCTTTGATGCTGCTGACACGGGTTTTTTTGGATATTCCCGTCGGTGTTTTATGGGCATCGTTGTTTTGGTGCGGTACGATATCATTCGGATTGGTCTATCAACGGAATAATAATAATTGGTGGGCGATTATTCCGGCCGGAGTGCTGTTCACCCTGGGAACAACAATTATAACCTCTGTATATGATCTACTCGACAACGATATGGAAGTGGTTGTTTTATTTTTGGGATTCGGATTAACGTTCTTTACTTTGTGGTCAATACGTAACACTGAAAATAAACTCAATTGGGCAATTTTCCCGGCCATAGCGCAGCTCCTTCTGACTTTTTTTTTGTTTTTCAATAGCTGGCCCGGACTAAACAGGAGATGGATTTTTCCTGCTGTATTTATTGCTATGGGAATCATATTGATATTTATTTCATTGAAAAACATGAATAAAACCAAGAAAAATGAAAAGAACGGAATTACCGAAAAATCATCTTGAGCCCATCCAATGGAGGAGAGTATTTTTATTATCATCCGCTCATTTTGTGAATGACTCTTATCATGGTTTTGTTGCCCCTTTATTGCCTGTTTTAATGACCACCCTTGGTTTGTCATTAACATATGTCGGTGTGCTTACCTCTATTCAGGCACTTACAAGCTCCCTGTCACAGTTTGCGTTCGGCCATTTTGCGGATCGTATAAAAAGTCCATGGATGGTTGTTACCGGTCCGGTTGTTACGGCAACTTTTTTGGGGTTAATTGGTATTTTAAAAAAATATGAACTCATCGTGATTGTCCTTATCTTTGCAGGCCTGGGTACGGCCGCATTCCATCCCCAAGGTGCCATGTTCGCTGCAAAAGCAAGCGGGCGGCAACGGGGCCTAGGCATGTCAATTTTCGTCACAGGAGGCAGTGCCGGTCATGCTATGGGGGCGTTGATCATTTTACCTATTGTGACCTTTTGGGGCATGCAATACAGTGTGGTAACCATCAGTTTTGGCATACTGATTTCAATTTTGCTGTTTATTAATCTACCATCCTTGCCGCAGTCGCCGATTTCATCCCATAAAAGTGAAAACCCGGTGTTACCTATTGTGTCGAAAAAGCCGTTAATCCTGCTGGCGTTTATCGTCACTATCAGAGCATTTATGATCGTCGGTTTTATTACATTTATTCCGGTGTTTTTGCATAGCCGCAACGTATCACTTTTACTGTCAGGATCCGCGATTACGGTATTTGAATTGTCAGGAGCAGCGGGTGCTCTGCTGGGCGGACCGATATCCGACAGAATCGGTAGAAAACCTGTCATTCTGTATTCTCTTCTTTTGCCCATTCCATTGTTGTACCTGTTTACAATATCATTCGGAATTATTGCTTTTTTGATTCTTGGCCTTGCTGGCTTATTGTTGCATTCCTCCATACCGGTTGCGATTGTACTGGGTCAGGATTTGTACCCCCAGCGTGTCAATACCATAACTTCCGTTCTTATGGGCGTCGCGTGGGGATTGGGGGGATTGTTGGTTAGCCCGTTGGGTATGTTTGCCGACCGGTATGGCCTGCAATCCGCGCTGCAAATACTTACACTTTTCGGATTAACGGCGGTTTTTGCTTCTTTGTTTTTATCGGAAACAAAAAAAAATGACTAATTTAGCACTTTTACCATCCATCGACTATCTTTTAAATCGGCGAGAGATCCGGAATTTAAGTACACGGTTTTCACGCACTTTTATCAAAGAAGAATTGAACAGGATACTCGATCAATTTCGTCTAAATCCACCTTCATTTTCGACCCGGGAAGAGTGTGTCGCTCTTGTCCTTGAGGCAATAAACCAAAATCTTCCCACAGAACCCGGCTTGAAAAGAGTCATCAATGCCACGGGTATTGTATTGCATACAGGAATGGGGCGGGCGCCGCTTTCCAGCGCTGCACAGCAGCAATTGGTTTCTATTATCGGCGGATATTGTAACATTGAAATCGATTTAGACACGGGAAAA